>DAIRVB010000535.1:0-3582 GCA_036803065.1 Streptosporangiaceae bacterium | reverse complement strand
GGCCCGGGGATTACGGGTCCCGTGGGTCCCGTGGGTCCCGTGGGTCCCGGCCGTCCCAGCCGGGGATGGGGTAGGACGTCAGCAGGTCGCGGACCTCGGCGGCGATGCGCTCGAGGGCCGCCTCGTCGTCCTTGGCCGCGGCGGTGATCGCCTCGTCCATCCAGGCCGCGATCGGCTCCATGTGCTCCTCGCGCAGGCCCCGGGTGGTGACCGCCGGCGTGCCGAGCCTGATGCCGGAGGGATCGAACGGCTTGCGCTGGTCGAACGGCACCGTGTTGTAGTTCGTCTCGATCCCCGCCCGGTCCAGCGCCCTGGCCGCCGGCTTGCCTCCGATGCCCCTGGAGGTAAGGTCCATCAGGATCAGGTGGTTATCCGTCCCGCCCGAGACCAGGTCATAACCGCGGGCCAGCAGCGCGCCGGCCAGCGCCCGGGCGTTAGCCACCACCTGACGGGCGTAATCACGGAACCCCGGCTGGGCGGCCTCGTGCAGCGCCACCGCGATCGCGGCCGTGGTGTGGTTATGCGGGCCGCCCTGCAGGCCCGGGAACACAGCCCGGTCCACGGCGGACGCATGCTCGGCGTCGGACATGATCATCGCGCCGCGCGGGCCCCGCAGCGTCTTGTGCGTCGTCGTGGTGATCACCCCGGCGTGCCCGGCCGGCGAAGGATGCGCGCCGCCCGCGATCAGCCCGGAAATGTGCGCGACGTCGGCGACAAGCAGCGCGCCCGCCTCCGCGGCGATCGCGGCGAACGCCGCGAAGTCGATGATCCGCGGGATCGCCGTACCGCCGCAGAAGATGATCTTAGGCCGCTCCCTGAGCGCCAGGTCGCGCACCTCATCCAGGTCGACCCGGCCGGTGTCAGGCCGGACCCCGTACTGCACCGGCCGGAACCACTTGCCCGTCGCCGACACCGGCCAGCCGTGGGTGAGGTGGCCCCCCATCGGCAGCGCCATCCCCATCACCGTGTCCCCGGGCTGGGCGAACGCCAGGTAGACCGCGAGATTGGCCGGCGAGCCCGAGTAGGGCTGCACGTTGGCGTGGTCGACTCCGAACAGCGCCCTGGCCCGGTCCCTGGCGATGTTCTCCACCGGGTCGATGAACTGCTGGCCCTCGTAGTACCGGCGGCCCGGGTAGCCTTCTGAGTACTTGTTCGTCAGCACGCTGCCCGACGCCTCGAGCACCGCCACCGACACGTAATTCTCCGACGGGATCAGCCGGGCCTTCTCAAACTGCCTGCGGGCCTCGTCGTGGATGAGCCCGGCGATATGCGGGTCCGAGCTCTCAACATCCGGGATGGGCGGGATATGCATCACAGACCTCCTCGCCACGAGGCTACACACCCCGGCGGGCGCAGGTCACCGCGGGCGCGCACCCGGGACCGTTCGGTACCTTCATGGCGAGCACCACAAGAAACGAGGAAGGCTGGGGAGCCTGGACATGTCCACGAAAATCATCCTCGACTGTGACCCGGGGATCGATGACGCGCTCGCGATCGCCTTCGCGCACGGGCACCCGGACATCGAGCTGGCCGGCATCACCACGGTGGCGGGCAACGTCGGGCTGGCCCAGACGACGGCCAACGCGCTGGCCGTATGCGAGTTCATCGGCGCAGGCCAGACCCCGGTGACCGCCGGGTGCGCCGGGCCGCTGCTGCGTCCGGCGCTCGACGCGCGGCACGTGCACGGCGACTCCGGGCTGGGCGGCGCGACGCTGCCGCCGCCGGCGGCCAGCCCGGCCCCCGGGCACGCCATCGACTACATCATCGACACCGTAGGGGCCGCCCGCGGCGAGATCACGCTGGTGGCGACCGGGCCGCTGACCAACATCGCGCTGGCCGCACGGCGGGAACCGCGGCTGGCGGACTGGGTACAGCGGTTCGTCATCATGGGCGGTTCGGCGGGCCGCGGCAACGTGACCCCGGCCGCGGAGTACAACATCTGGGCCGACCCGGAGGCCGCCGCTGTGGTGTTCGGAGCCGGCTGGACCGTCACCATGCTGGGGCTGGACGTGACGCTGCGGACCAGCGCCACCGCGGCGGTGCAGCAGCGGATGCGGGACCTGGGGCCGCTCGGCACCAGGCTGCTGATCCCGGCCCTTGAGCAGTACACGTCGGTGCGCGAGCCCGCGGGGCCGCCCGTGCACGATGTCTGCGCGGTGGCCTGGGTGGCGCAGCCCGAGCTGTTCGAGCTGGTCCCGGCGCGAGTTCAGGTGGAGGTGGCCGGGCAGTTCACGGCCGGCATGACGGTGACCGATTTCGACGTTCCCGGCGAGGCGGGCGGCGCGAACGCCATGGTCGCGATGGACCTTGACGTCGAGAAGTTCTGGGAGGTCACGCTCGGGGCCTACACCGGGTGCCTACCCTCGGGTGAGCCGCCTCACTGAGCGGCGGCTAGGTCCGCTTCCAGGTCCAGTTCCTCGAACCGCCGCACCGTCTGCTCGGCGGCCTCGACGAGATCAGCGTAGTGCCAGCGTTCGCTCGGACCCTCCGCGGTGGTCAGCGACACCACGCCGGACCGGCACCGCACGGTCAGGCCGTCGCTGACGGACAGGACAGACAGGTCGCAGGCCGGCAGGTCGGCGCGCTCCAGCAGGCCGGGGAAACCCCGGTCGGTCAGCATCGTCTCGAGCTCCCTGGCGGCCCGGCGCGCGCTGAACCGTGCATTGGCCCGGGCGGCCGTGACATCGGCCGACAGCGTGTACTCCCGGAGCCCGGTCACATCCACCAGCCGCGCGTGCGCGAGCGGCGCGGGCACCGCGTACCAGACGGCCTTGCCGCGCAGGGCCCAGCCGCCGAGCCGCGCCCGGGTGGGATGGTGCCCCCACCGGCCGCCCGACAGCTCATGCACGATCTGCAGGCCTCGCCCGGCTACGGACAGGGCCGACGCCCGGGACGCCGACGGCGCGCAGCCGTACCGCCAGCCGCGGCAGGAGTCGAAGATCTTGCAGACGAGCTCGCGGCGGACGCCCAGGCCGCGCAGGTAAAGCCAGAGTTCGGGATGACCGGCTCTGGTCGCGGCGGGGTAGGGAGCGGCCGGGCTGGCGGACGTTATCAGCTCTCCTCCCAGGAGCTGATCCCCCCCTCCGCCAGCCCCGGCCACAATGCGCGCGTGCAGAGTGTTGGCTGCGAGTTCGCTCGCCATCAGGATGCAGTCATCGAGGAGCCCGGGTTCGAGCCCGACCTCCGAGACCGAGTCCCGGAACACCTGCCGCGCCACTGCAGCACACGTCGCGTCGGCTGGCAGCGGCCACGCCTGGCATGCGCCCGCGTGCAGGCCGCGCCAACCGCTGATGCCCTGCTGCCTCATACTTGGAGCCTCCCGCAGATCACCTGATATAGGGCCGCCGGCAGGAGGGATGCCGCCGGCAGCAATACCGATAGAAAGATACCTGGGATTTGACTCTTAATCTGTGAAACACAGGTTACGACTCAGGTGACCCGCTTCGCAATGTCGATCGCATTATTATTTTCGTCGCAGCTCCACACAGGCGCACCATACAAAGACATACCGGCTTTCTTGGACATATCGCGCCGAGTATGACCATACTGGCGGCCACTAGCTGGCGTCGGCGTGTGCAGTCG
>DAIRVB010000534.1:0-3583 GCA_036803065.1 Streptosporangiaceae bacterium | reverse complement strand
CGTGTGCGGTGATGCCTGGCTGGGCGCGACAATGGCCGGTATGCGGCTGGCTGACAAGGTCCTCGTGCACCAGGCTCACCCCGCCAAGATAGGCGCCGACGTCACGGCCTCAATGGTGTCGAACGTCCTGCTCTGGCGAGGACGACCGAAAATCGCCGTCGCTGCGCGCATCCTTGTGTCCGTGGCCGGCTCAGCCGCCGTGCTCAGCATGGCGAACCTCGACACGCTCGCGAAGACTCGGCGTGGCCAGTATGTGCTGGAACACATGCCGCCATCGGCTCAGGCCATACGGCTGGCAGGCGACACCCTGATGGGATTTGGAGCTCACCGCCACAGCCGTGCGCTTCTCCTCGCTGGTGCGGCCGTCATCGTGGCCGGCTGGTCGCATGCAGCGTGGCCGCAAGCGTCAGGCCAGGTATGAAGGCCCTCTGATTGTCACCGATCCCTGGCACGCCCTCATCGACTGCTCGACCGCCGCGACCCCGACTGGCACGCCATCTAAGCCCATCGCACTCACCAGGCCCCAGCAAGGCCGCGCCGAGCCGGGTACTACGTCTGGGCCATGGCCTCGGCAGGGCGGATCCTGCCGGTGGAAGGCCCGCGGCGCGATCCGGACGGTAACGTTCATGAGGGACTCATTCAGTAACGGCGGGAGCTGGCCCGGCTGGCGTTACGTGGGAGGAATTGTGTCGTTGATCGCTCGTTTTCAGGTTGACAGCTTCGAGCCGCGGCAAGTAGCCGGACTGGATGCGGAGTGGCTCGGCGTGATGACCCTCGCGAAGACCTTCACGTCAGGGATCATCGGGGAGTCCACGACGCTGTTCATGTCCGCGGGCACGGAAGAGGGCTGCCGGTCGTATGTGGCTACGGAGCGGATTAGCGGCCGTACCGAGAACGGGCGCGAAGGCTCTATTACCGTCCAGCACGGTGGCCTCGAATCAGACCCCGGCTCCTGGTTCGGCCACATCGTGCCCAAGACCGGCGTCGGCGACTTCGCCGACTGGTCCGGCTCAGCGCGGATCATCCATGATGATCAGGGCGCATATTTCGAGATCACGCTCGCCTGATCACTGGACGTGCGCCGATGCGTTTCCCCGGCCTTCGCCGGTGTTCATAGCGTTGGCACGATCCGGCCGGGCTGTGGCGACTGGCGGTCAGCGGGTGCGACACATCGGTAGCCCGGGCCACCGTCGGCCGGGAGGACCCAGGCCCGGTAGACCGATGACGTGATCCAGGCACTCGCTCATCGGCTACCAGAAATCCATCACTGGGCTACCTCACCGTGCCGCACATCTGCGGAGTCCGGCACGGGGGACGCCCGCAGGGACGCTTCTCGTATGGCTTGTGCTGGCCGCCGCCTGGGTGGCCGTTTCTCTGTTCATCCTGCGCGGACGCGCGGAGGTTCCTGGCGACGACGCACGCCCGGCGTCACCGGCGAACGGCACACCGGATTAGCCGCGCTCCGTCGTTGCGGGGGACTGGTGGACTTGTATTCAGGTAGTGCGTGTTCCTCTGGAGAACTTGCTGGGGATGTCACCTTTTGTGGTCGGGGAACTGCTGGGCGGCTGACCGTAGCTGGGCCGCTGCACCGTGGGTTACCGGTTCTGCGTGGCCGAAACAGGCGATCTCGGTGTCGAGGGCGGCCAGTCGCTGGACGGAAGCGGCTGCCTGAGCGGGGTCCGTATTGAACACGCCGAGCATGATCTGCCCGTCGGGTCGGCGAGCCACCGTGTCCCCAGCGAACAGGACACGTGGCCCGGGAAGGTAGAACGCGACGCTGCCGGGGGTGTGGCCGGGGACGGCGACCGCGACGGCGCCGAAGTTGAGCTCGTCGCCGTCGTCCAGTTCGCGATCGATCCGCACGGGCGCTGGCGGCGCCGCCGGTAGCTGGCGGCTGACCTGCTCAAAGATGGGCCGTTCCCAGTCGGTCAGATCCGGGGGCGGCCCAGGCGCCTCGCCGCGGAGGAAAGGCGCGTCGGCGTGGTGCGCGCACACCTCCACGTTGCCCCAGGCGGCGATCTCGGCTGCGGAGCCGGCGTGGTCCGCGTGGAAATGGGTGAGCAGCAGCCGGCGCAGGCCGGCCGGTTCATGGCCGATCCCGCGGATCGCCGTGGCGATCAGCGGCGCGGAGCCGGGGACACTGGTGTCGATGAGGGTCAGGCCGCCGGGATCCTGCCACAGGTAGGCATGCCCGATCGGGAAGCGCAGGAAGTGCAGGCCGGGGACCAGTTCGACGACGTCCACACGGTGACGGTAGGACGTCCTGGCCGGCCACGTCCGGATGTCTCGCCATCGGCGAATCGGCTGACCGCGAACACACACGTCTCCCGGCGTCGCGATGGCGCGGCGATACTGAAGCTCTGGGTACTGAGAGGCAGGCGGGTTGAGCGACCAGCTACGGGACACCACCGGTTTCCTCTACGAGATCGGGCTGCTCAAGTAGCCCGGCGCGTCCGTGGGCTCATGCCGACCGCTCCGGGGTGCGGGTGCAGCGGACGCCCAAAGGCGGCGCCGCGGAGAGTCGCCCCGGCCTCTGCTTGCCTCTGGCAGCTCCATCGTTTATCGTCGATTTACGATGAAGAATGTGAAACCGCTCGACCGGTCGGTAGCTCGGATGTATGCGACCTGGTTCAAGGCGCTGGCCGACGGAACCCGTGTGCAGATCGTCTCGCTGCTCGCCCGGAGCGGTGAGCCGATGACCGTCGGGCAGATCGTGGCCGCTGTCCCGGTAGGTCAGTCAACGGTGTCCGCGCACCTCAGGAAGCTCGCCGAGGTCGGGTTTGTGCTCGCCGAGCAGCGCGGCACGGCCAGCCTCTACCGGATCAACGATGACTGCGTGGAGTGCTTCCCCAGCGCGGCGGACGTGGTCATGAGCCGGCCGGTGCCTGCCGCGCCTGCCGCCGCCCGGTAAGAACTCGTGCCTGGAGGACGACCATGGCATCACCCAGCGACTCACCTGCTGACGAGCAGGTCCGCGCAGCCGTCGCAGACCGTTACTCGCGCCTGGCCCGGGCCGCCCGGTCGGGGCAGCAGATCACCGACTGCAGTCCCGGCGCGTTCGCAGCGGGCTCCTTCGGCGCCGCCGGGTACGCCGACACCAGCGAACTGCCCGAGGGCGCGGTGCGGGCCAGCCGCGGCTGCGGCAACCCCGTCGCTGTGGCCGACCTGCATCCGGGGGAGATCGTGCTGGACCTCGGCTCCGGCGGCGGCATCGACGTGCTGCTGTCCGCGCGCCGCGTGTCCCCCGGCGGGAATGTATACGGCCTGGACGCCGCACTTGAGATGATCACCTTGGCCCGCGAGAACGCCGTGCGGGCTGGTGTCACCAACGCCGAGTTCCTGCACGGCCACATCGAGGACATCCCGCTGCCCGACGGTCACGTGGACGTCGTCATCTCCAACTGCGTGATCAACTTGTCGGCCAGCAAGCCCAGCGCACTGGCCGAGGCGTTCCGCGTGCTGCGGCCCAGCGGCAGGCTCGGGATAAGCGACATCATCGCCGATGACGGGTTCGATCCAGCGCAGCGGGCCGAGGCCGAGCAACTGACAGGCTGCACTGCCGGGACCCTCACCGCTGGCGAGT
>DAIRVB010000533.1:0-3602 GCA_036803065.1 Streptosporangiaceae bacterium | reverse complement strand
ATGTGGACCCGGGGATTATGTGGAGTCTGGCGGCTGATTAGGTGACTTCACGGTCTGGTGTGCGCCAGCGCTTCACATAAGTTCTGCGCCCCGCGACGCTTTACCTCAAACACAAGTCATGGAGGTGGGCGATGCACGAAGCGTTCTGGAATGGGCTGTTCGACGTGCGCTGGGAGGAGGCCCCGCTCGGACCGGAGGCCATTCGGCTGATCCAGAGGCTGCGCGAGCGCGGCTATGCCGAGCGGACGTGCCGGGATTACGGGCACGCCGTCGTTCACCTCGGCAGGTACCTGCACGAAGAGCTGGAAAGCGACCGGGTTCGCGATGAGGGGGTCGTCGCGGACTTCCTCGCCGGTCATCTGCCGGGGTGTCGCTGTTACCGCCGCCCGGCGGGCCGGCGAGAAGAACCGGCCCGCCGGGGCCTGGCGCACCTGCTCGTGATGCTGCGCGAGGAAGGCGCCTTCCCCCCGGTCACGGCGGACGAGCCGCCCTACCGCCAGCTGATCGAGGGCTATTGCCGGTTCCTGCGTCATGATCGCGGGCTCGCCGAAACGACGATAGCCAACTACCGGCGCTACCTTCGCGACTTCCTGGTCAGCCGCGGCGCTGCGGTGAGCCCTGTCGAGCTGGCGGCGCTGGGCGCGGACGACCTGCTCGCGTTCAGCCGCCAGCGCGGGGCTGGCTTGGGGCGGACGGCGTGGAACCATCTAGCCACGGCGTTGTCTGGCTTCTACCGGTGGCTGGATATGTCGGGGCACGGCGGGGCGCACCTGGTGGGCGCGGTGCCATCGCGCCGGCGCTACCGGCTCGCCGACGTGCCCTGCGCCTTGTCGTGGGAGCAAGTGCGTCGCCTGCTCGGCGTGGCCGGCGTTCGTGAGCCGAACGGGCGGCGCAACTACGCCATGCTGCTGCTGATCGCCAGCTACGGCCTGCGCGGGTGCGAGGTCAGGGCGCTGCGGCTGAACGACATCGACTGGGCGCACGACGAGATCGTCATCTTCGCGCCGAAGACCGGCCGGCGCCGCGTACTGCCGCTGACCCGCCCGGCCGGGGAGGCGGTGCTGGACTACCTGCTGGCCGAACGCCCCCCGTCGCGGCATCGGGAAGTCTTCCTGTCCAGCCGCCCGCCGCATGGCCCGCTACGGAGCAAGATCAACCCCTGGCTGGGACGCCAGCTGGACAAGGCGGGCATCGTGACCGACCGCCGCGGTGCTCATATCCTGCGTCACTCGCTGGCGGTCCACCTGCTGCGCAGCGGTGAGACGCTGAAGAGCATCGGTGACCTGCTCGGCCACCGCCGTCCGGACACAACTTTCATCTACACCAAGCTTCAGGTCGACGATCTTCGCAGCGTCGCGCTGGACCCGGCGGCGGTGTCGTGATGGCTGCCGGCCGCTTCTGCGGGCCTTTGGCCGGTGAGTTCGCCGCCTTCGCCGCCACCTTGGAGGCCAGCGCCACCGCCAGCAAGACCACCCTGACACAGCTACGGGCGCTGGATCGTTACACCGCCCAGCGAGGCCTGCCCTCGGGAACAATCGACGAGAACCTGGCCAAAGCGTGGCTGGCGGACTGTGCGAGCCGGGCCCCGAACACCCGCCGCGCCCGCTATTACCTGCTGCGTCGCTTCTGCCGCTTCCTGGCGGCCCGCTGCCCCGGTACGTTCGTGCCCGGCGAGTCGCTCCGTCCGCGCCGCCGGCCGCCGAAGCTACCCCGCATCTACACCCGAGACGAGGTGCGTGCCTTGCTGGCCGGCGCGCTCGCGCTGCGGGACTGGACCAGCCGGCATCCCTGCCCGATCCGGTCGGCGACCCTGCACACGGTCATCCTGCTGCTGGCCACGTCCGGCTTGCGGATCTCCGAAGCGCTGCACCTCACCCTGCAGGATGCGGGCCTGGCCGAGGGTGTCCTCTCGGTCCGCCAGCCGGAGTTCCGCAAGTCCCGGCTCGTCCCGGTCTCCGCCGGGACGCTGGAGACGCTGCGCACCTACCACGACCTGCGTATCGCAGTGGCCCCCGCCGACCCGGCCGGGGCCTTCTTCGTCTCCGGTCGCGGCACCGGCTACAGCACCCCGGCCGTCCAGGCGATATTCCATGACCTCACTGTGCAGGCGGGGCTGCGGGAACCCGACGGCAGCGGTCCCCGGCTCCACGACCTGCGAGCGACTTTCGCCGTCACCCGGCTGCTGCTCTGGTATCGCGACGGCGAGAACGTCATGGCCAGGCTGCCGTTGCTGAGTACCTACCTCGGCCACGCCTGCATCAGCGACACTGAGGTTTACCTGCGCATCACCACCGCCCTCCTGCAGGAGGCGAACACCCGCTTCCACGCATTCGCCGAAGCTCTGCTCCCAGCAGCTGGTGACCAGTCATGAGCGCGCAGACCCCTGTTCCGGGCTTGCTCCGCAGTTTCTTCGAGGACTACCTCGCGGCGCAACGCGACGTCAGCCAGAACACCATCTACGCCTACCGGGACGCGATCAAACTCTTCCTCCGGTTCGCAGCACGCCACCGCGGCCGCCAGCTGCTCCGCCTCCAGCTCGCCGATCTCGGCGCCGACACCGTGCTGGCGTTCCTGACCTACCTCGAGTCCGACCGTAAAAACAGCGCCGCCACCCGGAACTGCCGGCTGGTCGCGATCCACCGCCTCTTCGCCTACGCCGCCGGCCAAGACCCCCGGCACGCGCAGCTGTGCCGTCGGGTCCTGGACATCCCGCTCAAGAAGACCACCTCGAACTCGATGACCTACCTGAACCAGGACGAGGTCAAGGCCCTGCTGGCCGCGCCGTCGGCCCGGCATCGCCTCGGGCTGCGCGACCGGGCCCTGCTCACCCTCCTCTACAACACCGGCGCACGGGCTACCGAAGTGGCGCAGCTGAACATCAAAGACCTCCGCCTGGAGACACCCAGCCAGGTACGCATCCTCGGCAAGGGACGCAAAGAGCGGACCTGCCCGCTGTGGCAGGAGACCTCGGACGCACTCCGCGGCTATCTCCGTCAACGGGCAGACGGCGCCCAGCCAGACGCGCCACTGTTCCTGAACGCCCACGGCGAACGCATCACCCGCTTCGGCGTCGGGACGATCCTCAAACGCAACGTAACGGTGGCAGCCACCACTCTGCCGTCTCTCGCCGCTAAGTCCGTCAGCCCGCACACCCTTCGCCACACGACCGCCCTGCATCTACTCCAGTCCGGTGCCGGGCTCAACGTGATCAAGTCCTGGCTCGGACACGTCAGCATCACCACCACAAGCGAGTACATCGAGATCGACATGGCCATGAAACGCAAAGCGATCGAACGCTGCGCACCTCCCGCTCCCGGCCCGGAAGGTGAAAGCCGCTGGCACGCCAGCAAAGACATCATCCAATGGCTCGAAGACCTCTGAACCACCGAAAGTTATGTTGAGCTATGCGCAGTCCGCGATCCTGCTGACCCCCGCTGACCCCGACTCACAGACACCATGACAAGGAGGGCCATCGCGCGCATTCACATAATCCCCAGCTCCACATAACCCGGGAAATGTTGAGCTCAACATTTCCCGGCGTGGGGATACCGCCGGATCCACGGCGAACTGACCAAGCTCGGCATCGCCGTAGGGCCGTCCAC
>DAIRVB010000532.1:0-3605 GCA_036803065.1 Streptosporangiaceae bacterium | reverse complement strand
GAGGGGGAGCGGGGCCGGAGTGGTCCGCGCGCCCGCGTGGACCAGGCCCGTGGTGGATCGCGTGCTGGCGGCGCAGATCGTGGTGATCGCGAAGGAACCGGTGCCCGGCCGGGTCAAGACCAGGCTCACGCCGCCGTTCACGCCCGCGCAAGCGGCTGCTCTGGCGGAGGCGTCCCTGGCCGACACCCTGGCCGCGGTGGCGGACACCGCGGTCGCCCGCCGGGTGCTCGCCCTCGACGGCAGGCCCGGACGCTGGCTGCCGCCTGGTTTTGACGTCATCGGCCAGCGCGGCGCCGGGCTGGATGAGCGCATCGCCTGGGCCCTGACCGACGCACAGGCGTCCCTGGCCGTGCCCCTGGTGCTGATCGGGATGGACACCCCGCAGGTGACGCCCGCGCTGCTGGCCGCGGCGGCCGAGCCGCTGGTGTCCGATACCGCCGATGCCACCTTCGGCATGGCCGAGGACGGAGGCTTCTGGCTGCTCGGCCTGCGTAAGATCGACCCCGACCTCGTGCTCGGTGTGCCGATGTCACGGCCGGACACGGGCCCGCGGCAACTCGCCCGGCTGGAGCGGGCGGGACTGCGGATCCGGCGGCTGCCCGAACTCACCGACGTGGACACGGTACGCGAAGCCGATCGCATCGCGGCCGCCACGCCGGGCTCGGCGTTCGCGACCTGCATGAGCGACCTGCGGGACGGCGCCGCTGAGGTCGCAGGGATGGTCCGGTGAAGGCATTTCCCCCGGTTGGGAACATGCCTGTAGCCGTGAGTGGTTAAATAGTTCTGGTTGCACGAAGTTCGTGTACGTGTCACAGCGCCTGCGAAATTCTGACCGCGGGCGTCTGCATTTCCGAACGCCCGGCCCGCCAGGGCAGTCCACATGGGCAGTGGTCGCAGCAACCCGGGGCACACGACCGTGGTTCCCGAAATCGTCTCAGTAGGAGAAGTACATGCCTCAGGGCACCGTGAAGTGGTTCAACTCGGACAAGGGCTATGGTTTCATCGCCCCGGACGACGGCTCGGCCGACGTCTTCGTCCACCACTCCACCATCAAGATCGACGGCTTCCGCACCCTTCAGGAGAACCAGCGGGTCGAGTACACCGCTGGGCGCGGCCCGAAGGGCCCGCAGGCGGAAGAAGTGCACCCGCTGTAACACGTCACGACACACCAATGCGGGGCGGTCCTGGGAAGGACCGCCCCGCATTGCTGTCCGCGGGGGACGAACCGCTGAGCGCCGCTCCTAGGCCACCGGGCCGGTGACGGTGACGAGGCTGCCGTAGGTCAGGTAGGGCCACGCCTTCTTGGCGGAGTCCCAGGGCAGCTCGACGCAGCCCAGGCTCTGGTAGGAGCCGTAGCTGTAGCGGGGGAAGTAGTGCACGGCATCGCCGCCGTTGAAGTAGGCGACGTAGTAGACCGGGTCGGCGTACTTGCTTCCGTCCGGGTTGGTGCCCTTCATGATCTGGTAGTAGTACCGCAGGAACACCGGGAAGGTGCCGTCCGCGGTGGGGGAGGCGGGGATGCCGGTGTTCGACGCGCTGGTGAACACCAGACGGCCGTCGTGCCAGATCTTCAGGGACTCGGGGGAGTTCTGGCTGGCCAGCGCGTAGGTGTAGCCGTTCGGGTTGACCTGGCTCTTGGCCGCGGCGGTCAGCAGAGCAGACCAGACGGAGGGGCCGGCGGTCCCGTCCATGGTCAGGCCGTGCACCGACTCGAACGCCCGGATCGCCCCTTGCTCGATCATGTTGCCGGAGCCTGCCTTCCACTGGCTGGTCAGGTTCCAGGGGTAGCTACCCTGCCAGCTGAAGGTCCCGGCGGGCGGGCTGTAGGCGGCGGACAGCTCGGCCCGGGCCTTGGCCGGGCCGGTGGCGGCCGGGGAGGTGCCGGTCCAGGTCATCGGCAGGTAACCGAGCTGAGCGAGCAGCTGCTGCAGGCCCAGGTTGCGGTATGAACCCGTGGTGAAGCTGCTCTTGCTCACCGCGGAGCCGAGGGTGCCGCCCGCGCCCGCACTGGCCCCGGCGGCCGAGACGATGCCGGACGGGCCGCTGGGGATGGCCACCGTGACCCGGGTGTTCTCGAAATATCCCACCGCGGGGGTGAAGACCGCCGAGTCGCCCTGGACCGTCCATTTGCCCGCGATCTGAGGCGACAGCGCCGGCATCGGGGAGCTGGCGGCGATCGGCGAGGAGAACTGCACCCGGATCGGGCTGGCGCCGTTGACGCCCTTGGCGCTGCCAGCCGGGGTGGTGGAGACCAGCTGCAGCGCTGCCGCCGGCCCGTGCGGCCGGGCCGGGGCCGCACGGTTGGACGTGTCCGCACGGTTAACGGACGCCACAGGAGACGCGTGGCTTCCCGGCGCCGCGAACGCCACGATCATGATGCCCGCGCCGATGACAAGCGCGGCGGCGCTGGCGGTGAGGGCTGCCCCGCGCTTCTTCTTGGCCGGAGCGGTGGCCGGAGCGGGGGAGGATGAAGTTTCGCTCGTTACCAGCAATGGTTGCTGTCTGCGGAACCATCCGGATCGCGACACGGCGCCGTCCCCTCGACGTAATTCAGCATTGGACACAAGTAGATACTGCAACTCGCCAGGCAAGCAAGATCCTGCTGGCAACTCCCTCCAACAGACAGACGCGCTCGCACGGGAAAAGGTTGCAGATTCAAGCCGATCTTGTCTGCCGGCCGGAGCCGGACGAGACAAACGAGCTGGAGTCGCTATCTGTAGTCGCGCGAACACCTGACAATCGGGGGATTGGCCAGGGAAAACGTTAGTTTACTAGGCCGCTGGACCGGTGAAGCAAGCCGGGCCAGGCGACCCGGCCCAGGCGGTCCGGCTGCAACCGGCGACCCGTCCCAGCCCGCGACCGGCGCCTTCGTCCGGCGCAATGAGCCTGCCGAAGACGGGGAAAGCCCCTGTTAACCTTGGCCGGATCCGTCTCTCCGCGGTCCCGGGCCGGGAATTAATAAACCGCTGATAATAATTGACCAGGTTAATACGTGGCGCCGTTTGGCGGCCCGGAGCAGGCATTAGTAATGTCCGGGCCGCGAGGCTCCCTTGGGTCAATTTTCCAGGCCAAGCCGGGCCGCGTATTTCATCTCGGAATACGGTGCCCGCCGTTGCTTGCAGGTAGGGGCGGGACTCAGGCGTCAGTCGATCACGAGCCGTGCCATGGGACCGGCCGCGGCCGTTTCCCTGCCCGCGGGTCAGCTGATGCCGCTGTGACCTGCCGAACGGGCCCCGCAGGCCCCGTTCCGTAACCTTCCCGCAAGATCTATCGGTCACTGTAAGACCCGTAATAACTACTATCCGTTGTCATGGTCGGCTTGGCGGCCGGGCCTGCCGCGCACTCTCGTCTATCACGAGGCGATCTCGGCCGGCTTGGGCCGCCGTCACCTGCGACGTAATGGCTTAGCAATGACTTATTAAGGTTTCGGCGCCACTCCGGCTAAAAAACGGACAAAACGTGAATCTGCTGAATTGCGTAATCTCGCCAGCAGCCCGGGTCTAGCGTGATCCATCGGGAGCGTCACAGCGGACATCCATGGAGGTGGATTAAATTGCTCAGTGGGCATCGGTCCGCATGGCGCCGTCGCGGTCGTAACAGTCGCG
>DAIRVB010000531.1:0-3614 GCA_036803065.1 Streptosporangiaceae bacterium | reverse complement strand
GAGGCGGCCAGGACCGTGACACCCTTACGCGCCGCGTCGATGTAGGCACCGCGCAGGCTGCGCAGGGACTGCTGGGACGGGAAGGTCTGCTCGGTCGCGCTGAAGCTCTGGCTGATCACGCCGCCCAGGTGGTGGTCGATCACGTACTCCTCGGCCTTGACGATCTGCGGGAACCCGGTGGTGCCCTCCTCCTCCGACGTGGGTGTCTCGACCAGGAGGATGTTCGCGCCCGGCGCCATCACGTGCGCGTACTCCACATCCAGGTTCGTCTCCCCGGCCCAACCCTCGCGGGTGTCGGTCGGCGTGTACGGCGCGACCTTCCCGGCGGGCTGGATCACCTTCAGCGACGGCGGGGCGGGCAGGCCAAACGTCTGGTCGAAAACGGAAAGGTCATGGGCGATGGTCGGGGAACCGAAGGAGTCGACGATGACGATGGTCTGGCCCGCTCCGTCAATCCCGCGGTGCAGCAGCGGAGGCAGGCTGTACGCCTGCTGCACCTGGCCCGGCTCGTAGCAAGCGATCTTGTAGTGCTGCTCGCAGTACGCGGTGGTCGGCGGGGCCGACGACGCGCTGCGGATGTGCAGCGCGGCCGGGCTGATGAGCACTGCGGGCGCAGCGACGGCGGGGGCGGCCCCGATGGGGGCGGCCACCACGGGGGCCGAGCCACCGACGCCGACGGCTCCCCAGGCCAGCGCGCAGATGCCCACGGACACGGTCAGCGGTCGGCGCAGGGCCATCGAAGATCTCCCGGGTGACGACAGGCCGGGCGGCGTTGGCGCCCGCGGGCGTGCCTCAACGACACTAACAGCGCATCTCCCGCCAATGCGACGGCCGGGTATCCTGGCCAGCCATGATCGTGCTTCTGGCCGGCGTCTCCGGATGCGGCAAGACGACGGTCGGCCAACTGCTGGCCCGCAGGCTGGACTGGCCCTTCATCGACGGCGACTCGCTGCATCCGGCGGCCAACATCGCCAAGATGCGAGCCGGGGTGCCGCTCACCGACGAGGACCGCTGGCCCTGGCTGGAAGCGGTGGCGGCGGTGATGGATGATCACATCGCCGCGGGCCGGTCCGCCGTGATCGCCTGCTCTGCCCTCAAGCGCTCCTACCGGGATCTGCTCGCGGGCGGCCGGCCGACGGCCCGCCTGGTCTTCCTCGACGCGGGACGCGACCTGCTGGCCGCCAGGCTGGCCGCGAGGCACGGCCATTTCTTCCGCGCGGATCTGCTGGACAGCCAGCTGGCCACCCTCGAGAACCCGCAGCCGGGCGAACGGGTCCTTACGGTGCCTGCCGCCGGCCCAGCGGATCAGGTGGCCGAGCAGATCATCAGCAGGCTCCGGCTCCGGATCACGCCCGGTCAAGCAGCACGACCGGAATGATCCGGTCCGCCTTATAGCGCGTACCGTAGAGCCAGTCGCGGATCGGAGACGGCTCCATGAAGCTAAAGCTTGACCTGCACGACATCTACAACCGGGGCCAGGACATCGACAAGGCCCTGCTCGCGATCATCAACGAGGCCGTCGCGAAGAAGGCTCCCGTCGTGGAGATCATTCCAGGCAAGGGCTCGGGGCAGCTCAAGAAGCACGTGCTCAGGTTTCTCGAGCAGAAAGAAATCAAGATGCTCTATCACCGCGTCGAGAAAGACTCAAAGAACTTCGGCCGGCTCTTCGTGCATTTCAGGTGGAAATAGCCAATCTCGCGTCCGGGTCAGCGCCGACGGCGTCCACCGGGCCATCCTGACCAGCCTGGACGGCCGGCGGTGCCGTGGCGAGAAACGCTGATGGACCCGGGCATCTGCGAACCTGCGGTCAGGAGCATCCGCTGATTGCCATACACAGCCCACGGGCACTCCCCCCTCGCACGACCGTCGTCTGGGCAAGGCTGTAGCCCGGCTACGGCGCATCGCGCCCGCAAGTCACCGACTCCGGGCGGACTAGACAGTTTGTCACTCCCCCTGGGAAGAAGGCGGTAAACGCCCCTATCCTCCCCTGCACAGGCCAGCGAGCAAGCACCCGCACCCCTAGGTCACCACACTAACTCGCGCCTTTGGCATCATCGCATGGCCGAGATACAGATGTCCAGTCAAAGCGTGAATGGGGAACGCAATTCAAAATACTAAATGGATTAGCAATTAAGGCCTGGCTGATTACTCGCGATTCACCACAGGCCTGCCGCGGCGCGACGATCCGGGCGTCGCGCAGCAGCCGGGCGCCCGCCATGGCAGGATTGCTCCATGCGCCTCGTGCTCCGGGCGGTCATCACCGCTGCCGCCCTCGCCGTGGCGACGGCCCTGCTGCCCGGCATCGAACTGGGACCGGGCAGCACCCTCCGGAAAGTGGCCACCCTGGTGGTCGTCGCCGTGATCTTCGGCGTGGTCAACGCGGTCATCAAGCCCATCGTCAAGGCGGTCGGCTGCCTGTTCTACCTGCTGACCCTCGGGCTGATCGGCCTGGTGGTCAACGGCCTGCTGCTCTGGCTGACCAGTTGGGCCGCGGGCAAGCTGTCGTTGCCGTTCCACATCACCGGGTTCTGGCCAGCGTTCTGGGGGGCCATCATCGTCGGCGTGGTGGGCTGGCTGCTTGGCGCCCTGGTCAGGGAGAGGGAGGACCAGTAGGGCGGCGGCGCAGCATATTGAGCGCGAGCAGGGTCATCATGATCGCGCCCTCCGCGTCGAGGATCTCGACCTGGGACCGGAGCAGGCCCCGGTCCGGCTTGGATCGTGACAGGCGTGCCTCCAGCACGGTGACCCGGACGCTGAGCGCGTCACCTGGGCGCACCGGACGGATCCAGCGCAGTTCGTCGATGCCCGGTGAGGCCAGGCTCGCCGCGGCAGGCAGGTAGTTGTCCACCAGCAACCGCATGGTGAGCGCGGCCGTGTGCCAGCCGCTGGCGATCAGCCCGCCGAAGGGGCCGGTGCGGGCCCACTCAGGGTCGACGTGAATCGGCTGGGGGTCGTACTTCCGGGCAAACTCCAGGATCTCGGCCTCGCTGACTGGAACTGGCCCGTACTCGTGGACCGATCCAGGGACGAAGTCCTCCAGGTACCGCTCATCCGCCGACGCGGTCTCATCGGGCCTGTTCACCGGCACTCGACCACGCGCCGCGTCTCAGCGCTGCTCCGGGCCGCCTCCATGACCTCAAGGGCAGCTACGGCGTCCCGCGGGTTGACCGGCAGCTCACCGTGGCCACCGGCGGCGGCGGCGAATGCCGGGTAGAAGGTGTCCCAGCGGCCGCGTTCAGCCGGCACCCGCTCGCTGACCTCACCGCGCCGGAGCCAGCCCCAGCGCTCTTCAGGCTCGACGCCCCACCGGCCGCCCTCCGTGGCCGGCGACCGGCCGGCGACCAGGGCGGCTTCCTGCCCATCCGGCTCGGCGACAACGAACGTGCCCGCCGTGCCGGTGACCCGGAACCGCGGCCCGGGGGCACCTTGCACCCAGCTGCCCCACAGGTGCGACACGACGGCGCTGTCGTGCTGCAGCACGACGAAGAAGTCGTCATCAGCGCCCGGCCGGTCTTCGGGTGAGTGGATCTCCGCGTAGACGGCGCGCGCGGGCCCGAACAGCACGAGCGCCTGGTCCACCAGGTGACTGCCGAAGTCGAGCAGGGTGCCGCCGC
>DAIRVB010000530.1:1326-3615 GCA_036803065.1 Streptosporangiaceae bacterium | reverse complement strand
CCGATCGCCGCTAGGTGGTTGGCGATGAAGTGGTCGGCGTAGACCTCGGCCTGAGCGCCGGTGGTCATTTGCTGGCCGGCGTACTGGTGCATCGCGGCGAATTCCGGTGCCTTGATGGCCGGGCTGTTGTTGGCGGGGAAGAAAATCTTCTGCGCGACGAGCTGGTTGTGCACCTGGGTGTTCACGAAGTTGTGGCCCCATAGCAGCAGCCCTCCGGCGATCAGCAGGACCACCGCGAGAGCGAGCCCCACCGCTGTGGCCAGCGCATCGAATGTCTTGCGGCGCATGTCAGTGCCTCCTTGAATAGGCGCCGGGCCTGGCGGGTCCGGCAGGTGCTTCTCATCACCTGCAGCCTCTCGTGCGGCCAATGGTGCTGGTCAGTGCCGCGTGTCCCGGTTTGAGGGGACTTCTGTCACCAGTCAGGCGGCCCTTTGCCAGTGACAACTGCTTGTGACGCCCCCGGGAGACGGCCCGGCCTGTGTTCCTCTTGGGCCTGGACCTACGGCTTCCCAGCAGGTCACTCGCGATACCGTTGGCTGAGCACCGTCGCAGACCGGCCAGGGAGCCAGACGATGGAATCCCAAGATCCACACCCTGTGCTGCCGCAACTACGGCTCGACGACCTGCTCACCGAGTTGCAGGGCAGGCTCCGGGCGGTGCTGGCCACCCGGGACCGCGTGTACATGCTGCTTGAGGCCGTGGTCGAGGTCGGCCGCAGTCTCGACCTGGAGACCGCTCTCAAGCAGATCGTCGAGGCTGCCGTCACCCTGGTCCGCGCCCGGTACGGTGCGCTGGGCGTGATCGGGGAGGGTGACCGCCTGATCGAGTTCATCCCGGTCGGCCTGGACGACGCCGAGATCGCCGCGATCCATCACTGGCCCGAGGGCCGCGGCCTGCTCGGTGCGCTGATATCCGACCCGCGCCCGCTGCGGCTCGCGGAGATCTCCGCCAGTCCGCAGTCGTATGGCTTCCCGCCCGGGCATCCGCCGATGCGGTCCTTCCTCGGGGTGCCGGTGCGCATCCGCGACGCGGTGTACGGCAACCTCTACCTGACCGGCAAGGACAAGGACGCCCAGTTCGACGAGGAGGACGAGGCGCTGCTCGTGGCCCTGGCGGCGGCGGCGGGAGTGGCCGTCGACAATGCCCGGCTGTATGAGGAGGCCCGCAGGCAGCAGCGCTGGCTACGGGCGAGCGGTGAGGTCACGCGCAGGCTGCTGTCCGGCGCAGCGACCGACGATGTGCTCGCGGAGGTGACCCGGCTGGCACTGGAAATATCCGGTGCCGACCTGGTGGCCCTCGCCGTGCCCACGCCGGACCGGCGCAATCTCGTCATCCAGCATGCCGCGGGGGAGGGTGCCGCCCGAGCGCTGGGGCTGGTCCTTCCCATCGCCACCTCGATGTCCGGCACCGTGCTGTCCACCGGTGAGCCGGTGATGCTGGACGATTTCGGTCATGACGAGCGGGTCGCCCCGGCGGCCAGGCAGCACATGCCGCTGGGGCCGGCCATGGTCCTGCCCCTCGGCGCGCCCGGTGATGTCCGCGGGGTGTTCACCGTGGGCCGTGGGTCCGGGGCCATGCCACTGGCCCCGGCGGCGGTCGAGATGGTCAGCACGTTCGCGGCGCAGGCGGGCATCGCGCTGGAACTGGCCGAGCATCGCAGCGACGCGGAGCGTCTCGCGGTGCTGCAGGACAGGGACCGGATCGCCAGGGACCTGCACGATCTCGTCATCCAGCGGCTGTACGCCACCGGGATGTCGCTGCAGGGCGCCATGCCGCTGATCGCCCGGCCGGAGGCAAGCGAGCGGGTGAGCAGCGCTGTGGATGCCCTGGACGAGACGATCAGGGAGATCCGCTCGGCGATCTTCTCGCTGCAGGCTCGAGGCGATGCCAAGCAGCATGGCCTGCGCGCGAAGATCCTCGACGTGGTGGCGGATATGACTGCCGCGCTCGGGTTCGCCCCGTCGCTACGGCTGGTCGGGCCGCTCGACGACCGTGTGCCTGCTGACGTGGCTGAGCACCTGCTCGGCGCGCTACGCGAGGCGCTGTCGAACGCGGCCCGGCACGCGGCCGCGAGCCGGGTCGACGTCACCGTCGAGGTGGGCTCCGACCTGATCCTGCGGGTGATCGACAACGGCACGGGGATCGGCCCGAGCACCCGCCGCAGCGGCCTGGCCAACCTCGCTGACCGGGCCGAGGGCCTCGGCGGAAGGCTGCAGCTCGGCGCGGCCGAGGGCGGCGGCACCGAACTCGACTGGCGGGTCCCGATCCGCTAGCCGGCCGGGTACCGCT
>DAIRVB010000530.1:0-1226 GCA_036803065.1 Streptosporangiaceae bacterium | reverse complement strand
CCGCTAGCCGGCCGGGTACCGCTCGCCGGCCGGGTGCCGCTCATCGGCCGGGCGGTGCTCGCCGGCCGGGCGGTGCTCGCCGGCCGGGCGGTGCTCATCGAAGATCCGGGCGGCATAGGCCGCCGCCTGAGTCCGGCGTTCCATGCCAAGCTTGGCGAAGAGTGCCGATACGTAGTTCTTGACGGTTTTCTCGGCCAGGAACAGCCGCTCACCGATCTGCCGGTTGGTGAGCCCTTCCCCGATCAGTTCGAGGATCCGCCGCTCCTGCTCGGTCAGCCCGGAGAGCGGGTCGGAGCGGTGCGCCTGGTCGCGCATCCGGCGCATCACCCGGCTGGCCGCTTCCGGGTCGAGCAACGACTGGCCGGAAGCGATCGTCCGCACCGCGCCCACCAGGTCGGTGCCACGGATCTGCTTCAGCACGTACCCGCTTGCCCCGGCCATGATCGCATCGAAGAGCGCTTCGTCATCACCGAACGAGGTGAGCATCAGGCAGGCCACCTCGGGCATCCGGGACCGGATCTCGCGGCACACGCTGACCCCATCGCCATCCGGCAACCGCACGTCGAGGATGGCCACATCGGGCTTGATGGCCGGGATCCGGGCCAGCGCCGCCGCCGCGGTCCCCGCCTCGCCCACCACGGTGATGTCCGGCTCGGCTTCGAGCAGGTCATGCACCCCTCGCCGGACGATCTCGTGATCATCGAGGAGGAACACGCCGATCTGCCCGGCCGGCTTGGCTGAGTCCTCCATGTGCGCCACGCTCCCTTGCGGCCCGGGGCCGCCGCTGCGGCGCGCATGGTCCGTACGTCCACAGTAACCGGGGCCGAAACGTTGGGGCGCAGTTGATCTTCGGATCCCGACCAAGGTCCCAGGAACAAGGGGCGTTAGTCCCGGACGGGCAGGAAGCGCTGCCCTGTCCCAGCCTCCGGCGCGAGCCTATAGTCGGAATTGGTGTTCAAAGAAGCCAGCGGACTCACCAGGTGAGGAGGGGCTGAATATGCCAGGCATCGTCGCAGGCGTAGACGGCTCGGACCATTCCAGGAACGCTCTCGAGTGGGCGGTCACCGAATCCGCCATCCGGCGGGTCCCGCTGACCGTGCTCACGGTCAACCCGATCGCCTCCAGCATCCTGGGGCCGGGCTACGCGCCGCTGCGCTTCCCGGCTGACGAGGAGGGCAGGGCCCAGGCCGAGAAGGCCACCCAGCACCTGGTGGACGAGGTCCTGG
>DAIRVB010000529.1:0-3617 GCA_036803065.1 Streptosporangiaceae bacterium | reverse complement strand
CGGCGCGCTTACCGGGGCCGTCCTGGCCGCCCTGGACGACGACGCCCAGGACCCGTGACATCGGGCGACTCCAGGTATGGCCCGAGGCCAATGTCGATCAGCTCGACCACTCCGGCGTGCCTGGCGCCCGGGTCGATGAGCAGCCCCGGCTTCCAGGTACCGAATGTCACCGTCACGTCCGCGCGCACGGCGGCGCCGTCGACCACGCCGGTGTCCGCGTCCACCCCGCTCGGCAGGTCGGTGGCGACGACCACCGCGGCGGATCGCGCCGCGAGCGCGGCGAGCGCCGCGTAGGGCTCCCGCAGGCCGCCGCGGCCGCCGATGCCAAGCAGGCCGTCGATGACCAGGTCCGCGGCGCCGATCGCGGCCGCGACCGCCGGGTCGTCGGCGCCGGTCAGCCGCCCGCCTGCGGCGCGCAGCGCCGCGGCGCTCTCGTCGTGCACCCGGGAGCCCGCCGCGACCGCCAGCACTACGGCGCCGCGGCGGGCCAGCCTGGCCGCCGCGTACAGGGCGTCGCCGCCGTTGTCACCACTGCCCGCGAGCACGACGACCTGGGCCCCATACACCCTTCCGGCCAGGCCGGCACAGACCGACGCCAGGCCCGCCGCTGCCCGCTGCATCAGCGTGCCTGCTGGGAGCTTGGCTATGAGAGCGCGTTCGGCTATTCGTATTTTTTCTGTCTTGTGGGCATTTCTCACGCTTCGGCCACCACCATGGCGACGCTCGCGCCCGCATCGTGACTGAGCGAAAGATGCCATCGGCGGACACCCTGCTGGCCGGCCGCCTGTGCGACGGTACCGCGGACCTCCAGCGCTGGGCGCCCGGCGGGGTCGTGAACGACCTCCACGTCCGCCCAGCGCAGCCCCGGTGGCGCGCCCAGGGCCTTGGCGACCGCTTCCTTGGCCGCGAAGCGCGCGGCGAGCGATGCCGGCGACGCGGCCCGTTCGCTCTCCGCGAACAGGCGGTGTGCCAGCGCCGGGGTCCGGCTCAGCGCCGCCTCGAAACGCGAGATGTCCACGATGTCCACGCCGATGCCCACGATCACGCTCCTAGCCTGTCATGGCCAGCCAGTGGCCCGGCAGGAGCACGGCAGGCCTGACCCTGGCACGCCCAAGCCCGGGCGGACGCCGGCCCGAGCATGCCGACCGGGCTACCGGGGCTCTGCCAGCCATGGCCGCGGAATCCGGTTGCCTGCGCGACGCGGGCCTGCCTAGCGTCGGGTCATGCCGAGCCTGATCAAGACCGTCACGTTCGATTGCGCGGACGCCCTGGTGGCCGCCCGATTCTGGGCCGCCGCGCTGGGGTCCGACGTGGATGAGGAGTCCTCCGCGGCGAAGGCGTATGTCGAGGCAGCCGGCTGGGGTGGCCCCAACATATGGTTCATCCGGGTACCCGAGTCCAAGGCCGCGAAGAACAGGATGCACTTCGACCTGCGGGCGCCAGGCGACCTCGCTGCGGAGGTCGAACGGCTTGTCCGGCTCGGCGCCGAGGTGGTGCAGCGATACGCAGATCTCGTTGCGATGCGGGACCCGGAGGGCAACGAGTTCTGCGTGGAGCCGGGACCAGCGGAAGGCGCGCTGTCCCGGCCCTGAGCCACCCCCGGCCACGAAACCGCCCGGCCCTGAGCCACCCCGGCACGGACCCGCCCCCGGCCACTGAGCAGCCCGGGCACTGACCAGCCCCGGCCGCAGCGCGCTCGGCTTGTCACGGCTGCGGGAGGGTGCAGTGGCGGCCGCGGCGGCGGGCCGCGCCCCTCCAGCCACGCCGCATCAGGGCCGCGCGCACCTCGGCGGCCACCACGCACGGCCGCTGCGTCACGTCCGCCCAGGTGTACCGGAGCGTGACCTGGCCCGCGGCAACGTTGGCGTTGTCCCGCCGGACATCGCGCGGCCGGAACTCCTCGGGGTGCGCGGCGCGCCCGTCGAGCTCGACCACCACGCCAAACGCCTCATAGAGCACATCCTGGTACTGCCGTCGTCCGCCGCGCCGTACCTGGTGCTGCCGGGTGCCGACCGGGAGGCCATGTGGCCGTTCGACCCGGTTCAGGTACCTGAATTCGAGCAGTGAGTGCGCGCCCTCGCGTACGACATCCAACGCTATGGCCAGGTTCGGGGGCGGAGCCCCCAGGCCGGAGCTACTCGACGGTTACGGACTTGGCTAGGTTGCGGGGCTGGTCTACGTCGAGTCCCTTGGCGGTGGCCAGCTCACAGGCGAATACCTGCAACGGCACGGTGGCGACCAGCGGCTGGAAGAGGGTCGGCACCGCCGGCACCTCGATGAGCGTGTCCGCGAACTGCTTCACCTCGCTGTCACCCTCGTCGGCGATCACGATGACCCGGGCACCACGGGCCCGGATCTCCTGAATGTTGGACACGAGCTTGTCGTGCAGCACACCACGGCCCTCGGGGGATGGCACCACGACCACGACCGGCATCCCTTCCTCGATGAGCGCGATCGGCCCGTGCTTGAGCTCGCCGGCGGCGAAGCCCTCGGCGTGCATGTAGGCGAGTTCCTTGAGCTTGAGCGCTCCCTCAAGCGCGACCGGGTAACCAACGTGCCGTCCGAGGAACAGGACGCACCGCTCATCGGCCAGTTCGCGGGCCAGGGCCCGGACCGGCTCCATGGTCTCGAGTACCCGCTCCACCTCGGCTGGCATCTGCCCGAGATGGGCGATCTCCTCCCTGATCTCGTCGTCGAACTTCGTGCCCCGTATCTGGGCCAGGTAGAGCCCGACCAGGTAGCAGCCGACGAGCTGGGTGAGGAACGCCTTGGTGGACGCGACGGCGATCTCCGGGCCAGCGTGCGTGTAGACCACGGCGTCACACTCGCGCGGGATCGACGAGCCGTTCACGTTGCAGATGCCGAGCACCCGTGACCGCTGCTCGCGGGCGTGCCGGACGGCCATCAGCGTGTCCATGGTCTCCCCGGACTGGGACATCGCGATGACCAGCGTGGTCCGGGTGAGAATCGGGTCCCGGTAGCGGAACTCGCTGGCCAGTTCCACCTCGCAGGCGATCCGGCACCAATGCTCGATGGCGTACTTCGCGATCATCCCGGCGTGATACGAGGTGCCGCAGGCCACGATGACGATCTTGTCGATCTCCCGCAGTTCCTCGGTATCGAGACGCATCTCGTCCAGCACCAGCCGGCCGCCGGGGCCGATCCGGCCGAGCAGCGTGTCAGCGATCGCCTTGGGCTGCTCGGCGATCTCCTTGAGCATGAAGTACGGGTAACCCGCCTTCTCCGCGGCGGATACGTCCCAGTCCACGTGGTATTCGTTGACTTCGGCGGGGCTCCCGTCGAAGCAGGTGACGGTCACTCTGTCGGAACGCACCTCAGCGACCTGGTCCTGGCCGAGTTCGACGGCCTCCCGGGTGTAGGCGATGAACGCGGCCACATCGCTGGCGAGGAAATTCTCGCCTTCGCCCCGGCCGATCACGAGCGGCGAGTTGCGGCGGGCCCCGACCACGGCTCCCGGATCCCGCAGGTCCACCGCGACCAGGGTGAACGCTCCGTCCAGTCGCTGGCACACCTCGCGCATCGCCGCCGCGAGCGAGCCGGGCGGCAGCGGGGAATTCCCGGCGGCCTCCTGCTCCACCGCCATGTACTCCTCAAGC
>DAIRVB010000528.1:0-3632 GCA_036803065.1 Streptosporangiaceae bacterium | reverse complement strand
GCGCGCCTTCCACACAGCGTAGCTCTCATGTAACAGCACGTAGACAGCCGGTAGCGCGGGAAAACGGGCCGTCCCGAACCTCCCGCATGGCACCTCCCCGACCGCGGACAGGCCACTAAACTGCGACTTAGTGCCTCATAGCATGCGATCCGGGCAGACGTTTCCTGCGAGCGGCGACCTGATAGGACCCTGATGACTGGGACTATGATGCGCCCGGGACGATGGCGGGGCCATCCAGGCGGGACGTCGTCGCCTGCACGCAGCCGAATAGTGCAATCTGCGGGGGCGCTGCGGCGCGTGATTCGCGCGGTCTGGATCTGGCCGATGCTGGTGACGGCCGTGATCGGCTGGCAAGGGATCAGAGCGGCGGTGATGTGGCGCGACGAGCTTGCCACCTGGCAGGCCGCGAGCCGGAGCGTGGCCCAGCTGTGGCGCATGGTCCACAACGTCGATGCTGTCCTGGGCGTCTACTACCTCGGGATGCATTTCTGGATGGCGCTGTTCGGTGACTCCCCGGCCGCCCTGCGTGCTCCGTCGCTGATAGCGATGACCGGGACCGCCGGGCTCGTGGCGCTCACCGGGCGCCGGCTCGGCGGTCCCGCCGCCGGGCTGGCGGCAGGCATGGTCTTCGCGGTTATCCCGAGCGTCTCGCGATTCGCCGAGGAGGCGCGGCCCTACGCCTTGGTGACGTTCTTCGCCGCCCTCGCGACATTGCTGCTGCTGCGCGCGCTGGAGCGGCCCCGCTGGCCGCGGTGGGCACTGTACGCGCTGGCTGTCGCCGCGGCTGGCGCGTTCAACGTGCTGGCGCTGTGCCTGCTCACCGGGCATGCGCTGTGCGCAGCCATGCATTGGTGGCGTCCAGCCAAGGATTCGGTGGGCCGACGGCGGGAGATCGCGCTCGGATTCTGCCTGGCCGCACTGGCCGGCGTGGCATTGGACCTGCCGGTCATGATCGCGGGGCACAGGCAGACGGCCGCGCAGATCGGTGGCCTGGCGCGGCCTGCCCTCTCGCAGTTGTTCGGGCAGGTCGGGGCGGTCAGGTTGTGGCCCGAGTTGTTCTACTCGACCGCGGTCGCTGTCGCGGTGCTGGTGCTCGCCGCAGCATCGCTGCGCGGCCCAAGCCTCAGGGCCAGCGCCTACAGCCTGGCCACAGCGTTCGTCCCGATAGCGGTCCTGTGGACCGCCTCGCAGGGAACGGTTTCCTACTGGTACATCCGCTACCTGATGTTCACCGTGCCCGCGTGGGCCGTGGCGGCCGGGCTCGGGATCGCGGGAATGGAGCCGCGCTCGGCGGCGGCCCGGGGCGCGCGCGGCATTGGGGTCGCAGCCATTGTGGCGCTCATCGCCATTCTCGGAATACCGGATCAGTATGCGATCCGGCAGGCCGAGGCGCACAACTGGTGGAGCTACCCCGATCCCGATCCCTTCGGTGATTACCCGGCCAACTACGCGGGAGCCGCGAAGGTGATCGCGGAACACGAAAGGCCGGGCGACGGAATCGTATTCAAGCGTGACGACCGATGGATGGTTGACATCGGCGTTGACTATTACCTGCGCGGCCGGGCGAAGCCGGCGGATGTGTTCTTGATCAAGACGCCCGCCCAGGCGGGCCGCCTCACCGCCGTGGAGTGCGCCCACCCGGCGCGGTGCCTCCGGGGAGAGCCCCGGCTCTGGATCGTCTACCAGGGACACGAGCGCGATCCGTATGCGGCAATCGAGCCGGCCAAGGCGGCGGCCCTGCGCGCGGCCCGTTACGCGACTCAGCGCATCTACGCGGAAGACGGCCTGACCGTCGCGCTCATGACCCGTGAGTGAAGTCCCCCGGCGGCAGCGATCAGCGGACCAGGCAGGTGGCGGTGCGGAAAGGAAAGCCGTGACTCAGGAGACGACAGTGACGGCTCAGGAAGACACGGCAGCGGCAGTCGCGGCCAGATCCCGCCCGAGATCCTTGGCCAGCCTGCGGGACTGGCTGCGGTCGGCGCTGTTCCGGCCGACCGCGAACGGTCCCCTGGGCTGGCGGAAAGTCCTGGCCGGCACCGCCTTTATCGTCGTGGGTGCGGCGATCAGCCTCGCCCGCACCCGTGGCGCCGGGGCGCTGAACACGATCTGGATCGAGGACGCTAATCCCTTCCTCAATAGCGCCCTGCACGATTCCGTGCGCAGCACCGTGACCACTCCGTTGAACGGCTACTACAACATCATGCCGCGAGCGCTCACGGCCGTAGCGGTCTTGTTCCCGCTCCGCATGGTGCCTGCCGTGATGTCGATCTTCGCGGCGATGCAGTACGCACTGTTCGGCCTGATCGCCTACATCGCGAGCGGCCCGCACCTGGGCCGCCCCTGGCTCCGGCTGATCGTCGCAGCGCCGGCGTGCATGATCCCGCTCGGGTACACCCAGGTGAACAATGACCTGGCCACCGCCCAGTTCATCGCGCTGTACGGGACATTCTGGCTGCTGCTCTGGATACCGGGCACGCGCGCCGGGCGGATCCTCTCACCGGTCATCATTCTCAGCATCACCCTGTCCAGCATCCTGCCCATCGCGTTCGCCCCGCTCGCACTGGCCCGGTTGCTCGTCGACCGCTCCAAGAACGCCTGGTTCCTGGTTGGCTGCTACGCGCTCGGCCTGGCCGCGCAGCTAAGCGTGGGGCTGCGCGGCCTGAGCAACCGGCCCTCGAACTGGTACACCAGTCCGTGGTGGGTGCTGCGCAACTACGTCACCAAGGCGGCGCCGCGCGCGATCTTCGGGGAGAAGGCGCTCGGCGGGCCAGGCACCAACGCGGCTGGCATGCCGGTTGCCCTTGACATCGCCAACAAGGCTGAGCATCTCGCGCTGATCGTGCTCGCATGGCTGGTGGTACTGGCCGTCATCGGCCTCGCCCTCGCGCGGGTAACCGAGCCGCGCTGGCCGCTCGCGGTCGTCGCCGGCTTCTTCAGCGTGGCCGTCTTCTTGACCGAGATCGTCGACAATCTGAGCATCATGCAGCCGCGGTATGTGATCGCGCCGGCTCTGCTGCTCTACACGGCGATCGTCGCCTTGCTGCGACCGCGCGGGGCCATCCGGGAGGCCACCGCCGAGTCCGCAGCCGGCGTGGCCGGCCAGCCTGGCCGGGCGGGCAGCAGCGGGATCATCAAGGCGTTGCCGCGGGGAGCGGGCCGTCCGGCCCTCCTCTGGTCTCCCGTCGCCGTCTTCGCGTGTCTCCTGGCCATCGCGTGCGTACTCAACTTCCGGGTGACCAACGGCCGCTCCGAGAGTCCAGCGTGGACCAGCGTGGTGGCGGCGGCCAAGAAAACTTGCGAGAAGCCCGGGGTGACAGGCTACTTCTACGGCCACGCGTGGTGGTGGGTGAACATTCCGTGCGGCCGGGTGGCCAACTAGCCCCCGGCTGGCGGGCCACTCCGAAGCGACTCAGGCCGACGGCCTGGCCGCACCTCAAGCGGATGGAAAATCCGCGCTCCGGCGGCGGCCTTGGGGCCGGGGCGTATGCTCGGAGGAGTAGTTGCTCAGGCAGCCTGAACGAGTTTCCGATCCGGTCTAGACCATACGCCAGTCTGGGCATCGCCTCGCTGCAATTCCTAGCTCCGCGAGGCGGGACTGATGACCGCAGCCACGGTGAGAGCACGTCATGACG
>DAIRVB010000527.1:0-3640 GCA_036803065.1 Streptosporangiaceae bacterium | reverse complement strand
CCGCCTGCCCATCGGCGGCTGCCGCTTCGGCTAAGCCTCCACTTCGGCTAAGGCCTCCAGCGGGAGATCGACGATGGCCTCGGTGCCACCGCCGGTCCGCGGCTTGACTTCGAGGCGGCCGCCGAGTTCCGCGACCACAAGCGTCCGGACGATCTGCAGCCCCAGGCTGGTGGCGGAGCCGAGATCGAAATCCTCCGGCAGTCCGGCGCCATTGTCACAGACCCGTACCACGAGGCGGTCCGGTTGCCTCGATACCATCATTTCGAGGTTTCCCGCCGACCCCTGGGCCAGGGACTGGGCCAGCCCGTGCTGAAGCGCATTCTGCAGCAATTCGGCGAGCACCAGCGCGAGCGGTGTCGCCACCGCTGAAGGAAGCTTTCCGAACCGTCCCAGGATGACCGGCTTCACCTGCGCCTCGGACGCCGACACGTCCGCTGTCATGGCGGCGACCCGGTCGGCGATGTCATCGAAGTCGACGATCTCCTCGGGGGTATGGGAGAGCGTCTCGTGCACGGTGGCGATCGAGCCGACGCGGCGCACCGCCTCCTCGAGCGCCGCGCGCGCCTCAGGCGCGTCCAGCCGCCGCGCCTGCAACCGGAGCAGTGCGGCGACCGTCTGCAGGTTGTTCTTCACCCGGTGGTGGATCTCCCTGATCGTGGCGTCTTTGGTCATCAGTTCCCGTTCCCGGTGACGCAACTCGGTCACGTCGCGGACCAGGATGAGGGCACCGGTGCGCAGCCCGTTCACGACGAGCGGGATGGCGCGCAACTGGACGACCGAGCCGTTGCCGTCCACTTCGGTCTCGCGCGGCGCCCGGCCGCTGGCCGTCGCCATGAGCGAATCGTCGGTGGGCTTACCCGGGGGGCAGAGCCGCGCGGTGACCGGCCCGAGGTCCGCCCCGACCAGGTCAGCGGCGAGGCCGAGCCGGCGGTAGGCGGACAGCGCGTTCGGGCTGGCGTAGCTGACCTTCCCAGACCGCCCGAGGCGGAGCAGCCCGTCACCTACCCGCGGCGACCGGACGAGTGCGGGTTGCTGGCCGGGCCACGGGAACATCCCCGACGCCACCATCTGGGCCAGGTCGTCCGCGCCCTTCAGGTAGGTCAGTTCGAGCCGGCTCGGCGTCCGGGCGGAGCTCAGGTTGGTGCTGCGCTCGATCACCGCGATGACCTTGCCCTCGCGGGTCACCGGGATGGACTCCCGGCGCACCGGGACGCCCCGGGTCCACTCCGGGTCGCCCTCCCGGCAGATCCGCTTCTCCTGCCGGGCCGCGTCGAGGAACGGCCGGGTCCCGGTGCTCGCGAAGGAGCCGACGACGTCGTCGTGGAACGTCGTCGGCCCGGTGGTGGGGCGCATCTGCGCGAGCACCACCCAGCCGGAGCCGTCCTGCAGCGGTGCCCACAGCACGAGGTCGGCGAAGGACAGGTCGGCCAGCAACTGCCAGTCGGACACGAGGGCCTGCAGCCAGTCAACGTCGGCGGCCGTCAGGGCGGTGTGGCGGCGAGCCAGGTTAGTTAGCGTAGGCACCCTGTTATCATCGCCGACCGGGCCCACTGCCCGCACCTGCGCACCTAGCTGGCAGGATTCCCCCATGCCCGCCGTCCGTGATCCGCTGCTCCCGCTCCGGGCGGCTGCTGCTGCCCGGGAGGCGGCGGGGTTGCGGCGCACGCTGCGGCCCCGCGGCCCGGGACCCGACGGGATCATCGACCTGGCCTCCAATGACTACCTGGGCCTGAGCCAGGACCCTCAGGTGGTCGAGGGTGCTGTCGCCGCCGCCCAGCGATGGGGCGCCGGCGCGACCGGCTCACGCCTGGTCACCGGGGACACGGGACTGCACGCCACGCTGGAAAAGGAGCTCGCCAGGTTCGCGGGCGCGCAGGCGGGCCTGGTGTTTTCCTCCGGCTACCTGGCCAACCTCGCCGCCGTGACAGCACTGGCGGCCGCCCTGAACCCCGGTGATGGACGCAGCCGGCCCAGCGGGAGCCAGCCCAGGGAAACCGAGCCCCATGGAAGCCAGCCCAGGGAAACCAAGCCCCATGGAAGCCAGCACCGCGGAACCCTCGTCGTGTCGGACGAAGCCAATCACGCGTCCCTCATCGACGCGTGCCGGCTGTCGGCCGCGCGGATCGAGATCGTCGGCCACCGGGATGTGAGCGCCGTCGACCACGCGCTCGCCCGCCGTAGTGAGCCGGCGGCGCTTGTCGTTGCGGAATCGGTCTTCTCTGTGGCTGGCGACCTGGCGCCGGTAGGCGAGCTGCACGCGGTGGCCCGCGCCCACGGCGCCGTGCTGATGATCGACGAAGCGCACGCCTTCGGCGTGCTGGGCCCGGGCGGCCGTGGGGCAGCGTGGGCCGAGGGCATCGCGGCTGAGCCCGACGTCGTCCGCACCATCACCCTGTCGAAGGCGCTGGCGGCCCAGGGTGGCGCCGTGCTTGGCGCGGCCGAGGTGATCGAGACGCTGATCAACACCGGACGGTCGTTCATCTTCGATACCGCCCTGGCCCCGCCGGCCGCAGGCGCCGCGCTGGCCGCTCTGCACGTGCTCGCGGCGCGCCCGGAGATCGCCCGCCAGGCGGCGAGCAACGCCAGCCGGCTGGCGGACCTGGCGCAGCGGCACGGCCTGGAGGCGTCACGGCCGGCCGCCGCGGTGGTCAGCGTGCTGCTCGGGGCGCCGGAAACGGCCGTGGCGGCGCAGCGCCTCTTCGCGGCGCACGGCGTGCGGGCCGGCTGCTTCCGGCCGCCCTCCGTCCCCGCGGGGCGCTCCTGCCTGCGGCTCACGGCCAGGGCGAGCCTGACCGAGGCGGATTTCGGCACTGTGGCGCAGGCACTGGCCGCGGTGGCGGATCATGTCCGGATGGCCGCACCCGTGGGAAGGAACTTACTGTGATCGCCCCCCCAGCCATGAGCGACGACGGCGGCCCGTCGCTGGGCGGGCAGGCTCCCAGGATCCCCAAGTACTACGCGGTCAAGCGGCAGCTTCTCGACCTGACCAAGGCGATGGAGCCGGGCAGCCCGGTCCCGCCCGAGCGGGAGCTCGCCCAGCGGTACGGGACGTCGCGGACCACCGTGCGCCAGGCCCTGGCCGAACTCGTCGTCGAGGGACGGCTGCTGCGGATGCAGGGCAAGGGCACATTCGTGGCTAAGCCCAAGGTCGCGCAGCTCCTCGAACTGGCCAGCTACACGCAGGGCATGCGGGCGCACGGCCTGCATCCGCAGACCAGGATCCTGGACACCGGATACGTCCCCGCCGACGACCAGCTGGCCGGGCTGCTCGGCATCCGGCCGGGCAGCCGCGTGCTGCGCATCCACCGGCTGCGGCTGGCCGACGGCGAACCTATGTCCACCGACGTCTCGCATCTGGCGGCCCGGCGCTTCCCGGGACTGCGCCGCAACCTCGACCGGTATGCCTCCCTCTACGAGGCGCTGGCCACCGCGTACGGGATCCAGCTCGCCGAGGCGGTGGAGACCATCGAGACGGTGCTCGCCGATCCGAAGGAGGCCCGGCTGCTCGGGGTGGACGTGGGCCTGCCCCTGCTGCTCCTGTCCAGGCAGGCGTTCGACATCTCCGGAACTCCAGTGGAGTGGGCCCAGTCCAGGTACCGCGGGGACAGGTACAAGCTGGTGACCCGGCTGCACCGAGACC
>DAIRVB010000526.1:0-3644 GCA_036803065.1 Streptosporangiaceae bacterium | reverse complement strand
CCAGCCCGCAGGGCCGAGGAGCCGGAAGACCCGGCCGGCCAGCGCACCGGCCGCCAGGCGGTGGCCGTGGGGATCGCCGTCACGGTCGCCGCGGCCGCCGGACTGGTGGGGAGTGGCTGGGCGCTGGGTTACGGCCCGTTCGCGCCCGGTCCCCGGCCGGACGCCTCGCCCGGCGCCATCCCGACCAGCACGGCCACGGTGATACGTACCTCGATCACGGCCACCGAAGAAGATCCAGGGACGCTCGGGTACGACGGCAGCTTCACGGTCTTCGGTGGCCTGCCCGGCACTGTCACCTGGCTGCCGGCCCGGGGCACGGTGATCAGTCTCGGCCAGCGGCTGTTCGCGGTCGACGGCCAGCCCGCGACGTTGCTGCGCGGGCAGCAGCCGGCCTGGCGCGCGTTCGCCCCCGGCATGACCGACGGCGCAGACGTCCAGGAACTGGAGCGCGATCTGGTCGCCGGCGGCTACGACCCGCAGCGGGCGATAACGATCGACGATCACTACGACTGGGCGACCAAGGCCGCGGTGGAGCGGTGGCAGGCCGCCCACGGCGTGCCCGCGGAGCAGCAAGATGGCCAGATCCCGCTCGGGCAGATCACGTTCCTCCCGACGCCGATCCGGGTCGCGGCGCTGGCCGTGGCGGCGGGCGCCCCGGTCGCTCCCGGCACCCCAGTGCTCACCGCCACCTCGGCCACGCCAGTCGTGAACGTCGCGCTGCCGGCTGACGCGGAACCGCTGGTGCATCCCGGCCAGCGGGTGATGATCACGCTGCCGGTCGGCGGGTCCACGTCCGGCCGGGTGCTGCGCGTGGATCAGAGCTCCCCGCCGGCCCAGGGACAGCAGGGGCAGGGTTCGCCGGCGGGCTCGTCTGGTGGCTCCTCGGGGGCCAGTCAGCCGCCTGCGGCGGCCACGGTCACCGTGGTGGTCGGCCTTTCCAACCCGTCGGTCGCGGCCGGCCTTGACCAGGCTCCCGTCCAGGTCGCGATCGCCACCCAAACCCAGCGGAACGCGCTGGCTGCCCCGATCAGCGCGCTACTCGCCAAATCCGGCGGTGGATTCCAGGTCACGGTGATCAGGGGCCGCGCCCAGCGCACCGTGACCGTGCGGACGGGGCTGTTTGACGACCTCTCGGGAACGGTCGCGATCAGCGGCTCCGGAATCACTGCCGGGACGATTGTGCAGGTGCCCAGCTCATGAGGGAGATTGCCGGGCCGGTGCTGGAGTTGCGCGAGGTCCGCAAGGCCTATCCAGGCTCGCCGCCGGTGCAGGCCGTACGAGGCGTCACGCTGACGGTCCGGGCCGGGGAGCTGGCGGCGGTCATCGGGCCGTCCGGCTCGGGTAAGACCACCCTGCTGCACCTTATGGCAGCGCTCGACCGACCTACCTACGGGTCCGTCCGGGTCACGGGGCAGGACGTCGGGCAGCTGACTGACAGGCAGCTGTCCGGTCTCCGCGCACACCGGATCGGCGTGGTATTCCAGCGCTTCTTCTTGATCGACAATCAGTCGGCGCTCGACAACGTGGCGATGGGCCTGCTCTACCGCGGCGTGCCCGCCGCTGCGCGGCGCTGCCGGGCGGCCGACACGCTGGAGCGGGTCGGGCTCGCGCACCGCATGCGGCACCGGGCGCGGCAGCTGTCGGGTGGCGAGCGGCAGCGCGTCGCCATCGCCCGCGCGGTCGTAGGCGAACCTGCCATCGTCCTCGCCGACGAGCCGACCGGCAATCTCGACTCGGCGGCGAGCACAGGCATCATCGACCTGCTCCGCCAGCTGAACGCGGAGGGCACGACGCTCGTCATCGTCACGCACGAGCCAGCGGTGGCGGCCGAGGCCGCCCGGCGCATCGAGGTCCGCGACGGGCGCGTGGTAGCCGACCACTCCAGCATCCATCCCGAGGCCGAGGTGCACACTCATGACTGACGACCGGAGCGGGCCAGCCCGGAGCAGGCAGGCCAGGAGCAGGCAGGCCGGGAGCGGGCCAGCCCGGCTCCGCGGCGTGGACTGGCTGCCGACCGCGACCATCGGGCTGCGCACCCGCAAGCTGCGTGCGGCGCTATCGGCGCTCGCCGTGGCCGTGGGGATCGCCGCCGTCGTCAGCGTGCTCGGCATCACCCGGTCCAGCGAGTCCGCGCTGCTGGCCAAGATCGACCAGCTGGGCACGAACCTGCTCACCGTCGTCAACGGGCAGAGCATCTCCGGCCAGGAAGTTGAGCTGCCAGCCGGGGCCAGCGGCATGATCGGCCGGGTCAGCGGGGTGCTGCACGTCGCCCCGACCGCGGAGTTCTCTTCGCTCGCCGTGTACCGCACCGACAAGATGCCGGCCTACGAGACCAACGGGCTGGACGTGCGGGCATGCGGCACCACGCTGCTCGCCACGCTGGGCGGCCGCGTGCGGCAGGGGACGTTCCTGAATGCCGCCACGGGCCGATACCCGGTAGCGGTGCTCGGGTACGAGGCGGCCAGCGCGCTCGGCTTCGCCCGGCTCGGGCGGCCCACCCGGATCTGGGTCAGCGATCCCGGCGGTCACACCGGTCACTGGCTGAGTGTTGTCGGGATCCTCGATCCCCTGCCGCTGGCCCCCGAGATCGACCGGTCCATCCTGGTCGGCTTCCCGCTCGCCCGGGAAATGTTCGGCTACGACGGTCACCCCGGCCGCATCTACGTGCGCACCGTCACGGACCATACCGGCCAGGTAGCCTCCCTCCTGGCCGCCACGGCGTGGCCCGACCACCCTGAGCAAGTGCAGGTAAGCCGTCCCTCTGACGCTCTCACCGCCAGGCTCGCCGTCCAGGGCGCCGGTACCACGTTGTTTCTGGGCCTCGGCGGCATCGCCGTCCTGGCTGGAGGGCTTGGTATCGCCAACGTCATGGTGATCTCGGTACTGGAGCGGCGCCCCGAGATCGGGTTGCGCCGGGCGCTCGGCGCCACCCGGGCCCATATCGGCGGGCAGTTCCTGCTGGAGGCACTCGTCCTGTCAGCCCTCGGCGGCCTGTCCGGCGTGCTGGCAGGCACCCTGGTCACGGTGGGGGTGGCCCGGTGGTACGGATGGTCGCCGCTGATCCCACCGCCCGCCGTGTGGGGAGGCTTCGCCGTCGCCGTTCTCGTCGGCGCGGTTGCTGGCCTGTACCCGTCACTGAGGGCGGCCCGGCTGGCCCCGACCGACGCGTTGCGGAGCACGTAGAGGTCGCGGAGCAGCCGTCTCCGGCCCCGCCGGACCTGATAACTGCTGGTCCGTTGCGGCTGCGCAGATCTAGGATCTCTAGCAAAAGGCAGGCTGCCGTCAGAGAGTGGTCGAAGCGATGACTCGCGATCTTGATGCGACACGTAGCCCGATGGCGTTCTTCGGGGCTGAGTTACGTCGGGCGCGGGTGGCCGCTGGCATGAGCCAGGAGCAGTTAGGGCGGGAGCTTAACTTCTCGGGCGATCTGATCGGGAAGATCGAGACGTCCGACCGTGCGCCGTCGCCCGAGTTCGCGGCGGGCTGCGACCGGGTGTTCCCCCACCTTGACGGTCTTTTCGAGCGCCTGGTAGGGCTGGCCCGGCGCTGGAACGGCCCGTACCCGCAGTGGTTCCGGGGCTGGCTGGACGACGTCAGCGGACGGCCAGGTCGCCGAGAAACCCCGGATGGTCGCGCAGGTCGCG
>DAIRVB010000525.1:0-3645 GCA_036803065.1 Streptosporangiaceae bacterium | reverse complement strand
GCACAGCAGGTCATCGACGTGGGAGACGCGGCGGGTGGCGGTGAGCTTGAGGGCCAGCAGGGACAGCAGCCGGCTGACGGGAGGGATGGCGGCTGTGCCGGGATAGCGGGCCTGCCTGACCATGGCGGGCAGGTCGAGGGCGACCAGGTCGGGGATGACCAGCAGCAGCCCGGCTAGCTGGGTGTCGGCGCGGTCGGGCAGGGCGGCGAAGTCGATCACGCCTGCCCTGGGCAGGCGGGTGTCACGGCCGGTGGTGGCCGGGTTGATGCTCGCCTGCTCCTCGTGCCGCCGGCTGAGCCGGCCGAACCCTTCCTCGGTGAGGATCTGGCCGACGCTGGCGCGGTGGAGCATGATGCCCTCGGCGGCGAGCGCGGCGCTGATCTCATACACCGACAGGCCGCGCCGGCGCAGCGCGATGACGCGGGCGCGGGCGGCGTCCTTGCGCGGTGCGCTCTTGGGGCCGGGCTTGCCGGGCGGCGCGAAGAGCTCGAGCGTGCCGGCGCGGAACTCCCGGTCGATGTTGATCATCGCCCAGCGGGTGTAGCCGAACTTCGCGCCGGCCTCGGCAAAGGTGAGCCCGTCGACGTAGTGGGCGCGAAGTGCCTCGTAGCGGCGCCGGTTCACCTGGTCAGGGGCGGTGAAGAACTCCGGCCCCCGCTGTTGCGGTGATCTGGTTTCCACACCGGAGAACTATCAGATGCTCCGCGGGTCGTGTAGCGGCCTGATTACGCCCGATACCTGCCCGGATCGGCATGTATCAGCGTATTCGTCATTGCGGAATCCCGGCATCTTGCCTCAGGTCAGGCATTGTCACGTCCGGATAACAATCTTCATGATGCCGGTGTAGTCACCTAATCTATAGCCACGACAATGACGACTGCATGACCTCGGGGTCGGCTGTTTCCGCTGGTCCGGACATGGACGTGCCCGCGAGAAGGCAGATGGAAGCTCGTCCAGGTTGCGGCTGAAGACCCGACGTGGAAATCCGCGCTAAGGACCGTCAGGTTCCTTCCCGTTGCGAGTGCGTGGCGGAACGTTCCGCACGGGCGGCGCTGTCGTCAGAGCTTCACCTGGAGGCGCTGGAGGGTGGCGGAGAACCGGTCAGAAGCGCGGCCCGCACTCCTCGGGGTCACGCAGGGCGCCACAGCCGATCGCACGCCGCTGGTCAGCATATGGTTCCGCTTCGACTGGCGGCTGCTCAACGGGAAGCAAGCAGTCTTCGACGTGGTCGACCTACTGGAACTCGCCGCCGACGAACGGATCGATGCCCTGCACATCATCTATGACACCGCTGACGTCCGGACGGCAGTCGGGCAGGAGAAGGGCTAGCGGAATCTGTCAACGTAGACTCTGCAGCAAGGGGGACGATTGTCGCCAGTCGTCGGCTCTCGCTGACTGGCATCGCGAGAGAGTGGCGGTGATGGGGCAAGTGCCCGGGGAAGCTGTGACTCCGCTTACACGCCTGGTGGAGCTACCCGGCCGCGGAACGACGCGGGTGTGGGAGTGCGCCGGCCCGCAGGGCGCCGAGACGCTCGTGCTTATCCACGGGGTGATGTTTACGGCCGAGCTGAATTGGGGCAGGATTTTCTCGCCTCTTGCGCCTCATTTCCGTGTCGTCGCCCCCGACCTGCGTGGCCATGGCGACGGGATCCGCGTCGGTTCGCGGTTCCGGCTTGAGGATTGCGCTGACGATGTCGCCGCGCTGGCGGGTGTTCTCGATATCCGCAGGTTTGTCGCCGTGGGTTATTCCATGGGCGGAATGGTTGCGCAGCTGTTGCACAGGCGGCACGCCTCACTGCTATCAGGTCTGGTGTTGTGCTCAACCGCGCGTAACGTCCGCGGGTCACCGGCGGAGCAACTGGCCGCTCTTGCGGTGCCGGCGATGGCCGCCGCCCTGCGGTGGAACCCGATTCTGCATCTGGTGGGCGCCGAGGTTTTCGGCACGGCACTCCTTGGCCGTGTTGACGACCCGGCGACAGGCAGGTGGGCCCGCGCCCAGCTGAGCCGGACCACTCTCGCCACCGCCATCTCGGCCATGCACGCCGTCTGCGAGTTCACGTCGGACAACTGGATCAGCCAGGTCGATGTTCCCACCGCAGTGGTTGTCACGGCCCGGGACCGCATCGTGCCGCCGAACCGCCAGCTAGAGCTGGCCCGGGCGGTCCCGGGCGCATCGGTCCACGAGGTGGACGCCGATCACGGGGCATGCGTCAACGCGCCGCAGGTGTTCGCACGCGCGCTGCTCGAGGCATGCTGGTCGGTAGAGCCTGGCCGCGGCAGCAAGCTGCGCGCGCCAGCCTGACGCGGCCGGCCCGCGTTACGACCGCACCCTGAAACCCGCCAGGGAGCCGGTCCGCAGGGCCGGCTCCTCCGCTAGGACCGGGCCAGCGGGAGAGCGTGGCCCGTCATGATATATCCGCTGCCGAACGCTAGTTCACGGACGTGGACGTCCTCGAGCAGCTGCTCGAGATGACTCCACGGCCGGTGGAACCCCTCGAAGCTCCTCACATAGGGAGCGTGGAGGATCGTGACGGGCAGGTTCACAGCCACCATCCACGGCGCCGCCCACTTGCCGCCGCCAGCGGCCACCCATGCTCCAGGGCGCAAATGGTTCATGACATTCCGTAACGCGGCCACGGACTGCAGGATGTCGTGGACGGCACAGAAAAGAGCGGCGTCTGCGGTTAACGCGATCTCCGCATCCTCGGCCCGCGACTGCACGACCGTAGCGTTACGCCAGCCCGCCCGTTCGATGCGTTCAAGCGCCATCACGACCATCTCGGGCGACTCCTCAATGCCGACGACGCCGCCCTCTGCGCCTACCTTCTCAAGGAGCAAGCCGAAGCACAGCCCAGTCCCACATCCCACGTCGAGGACCACCTGACCCGGGCGAACCGGAAGCGCGTCGACGATTGCCCGGCGGAAACCCTGGTACGCGCGCGTCATCCGATCGTAGGAGCGGGCATCCTCGCTGTAGGCCGGCTGCCGCACGACTCCACGGGCCGTCCGCTGTGCAGCCGACGCGGAAGTATCGTCCAGCCCCGCGCCGGGCGGCGGCCGACGGGGGCAATGGCTCATCTGCCCCGGCATCGTTTCGGCGCGTTCACCTTCACGCGATTCGCTCATAACCACTCGCCCCGCCTCTCGATGGAGCGGCATCTCCTAACGTGTTCCCGGCGCGCCACATTGTCAAGGAAACAAGGTCAAAGGTCACCCGGGTGAAGCCGTGATCGGGTCGCTGACAGCAGACAGATCCTTAGCGCCCTCCACGACGGCAGCGCTGTCAGCGACGACGCGCCGTCTGGCGGCCGGACCGGCGCGGGCTGATCGGGCCGTCCCGGTAACGGTGTCGGCGCCCCGGCCTACCCTAGGGATCTTTGGTCCCCAAGGATCCCGAGCGGAACACTCACCCGCATGAGTTCGGCGGCGCCTCACCTGCCACGGTAAGCGGTGCGCGGTCATCGGCCTTCCCGGTTACCTCCAGGGCGCCCGCGGGAGATAGCGGCGCGCCAGATCGACCTGATACGCGTCACACAGCTGGGCCGGAGCCGAACCTTCACCCGGCAGCCTGGGGGCCTGACCGGGGTGCAGAGGCCACCGGGAAATCGGCAGGAGAGCCCGGCACAGCCTGGCTAGGCTCGGCGC
>DAIRVB010000524.1:0-3650 GCA_036803065.1 Streptosporangiaceae bacterium | reverse complement strand
GGTCAAGCTAGGTTGACTTGCCGGATGCTCCGCTGACTCGGCGCTCAGATCTCAGTCAGGGCAGGGCAGGTCGGGTGCCGGTCGAGCCGGGTGCCGGTCGAGGGGCTGATTTCGGCGCGGCCCTGAGCGTCCAGAGCACCCTGAGCGGCCTGTCGTTCTGGGGCGCGGCGTGTCGTTCACGGCGCCGGGCCACGGCCACTTCTCGGTGCCATGTTCGCCGGGCATGTGTAGCCTCACTGCGAGGAGGTCACCATGCACCAGCCGCCCATTCCGCATGTCGCACTCACCGACCCGGAAATCGCCGAACTGATCAATGAGGAGGCGCGCCGGCAGTTCGAGAAGATCCGGCTGATCCCGTCGGAGAACTACGTATCGCTCGCTGTGCTCGAGGCCGCGGGCACGGTGCTGACCAACAAGTACTCGGAGGGCTACCCCGGCCGCCGCTATTACGAGGGCCAGCAGTTCATCGACCAGATCGAGACGCTGGCCAGGCAGCGGGCGCAGGCACTGTTCGGCGTGGACCACGCGAACGTCCAGCCGTATTCGGGCTCCCCGGCGAACCTTGCGGTCTACCTGGCGTTCTTGCAGCCAGGGGACACGGTGATGGGCATGGCGCTGCCCATGGGCGGGCACCTCACCCACGGCTGGCCCGTCTCGGCCACCGGTAAGTGGTTCCACTCCGTGCAATATGGCGTGCGGGCTGATACCGGGCGGCTGGACCTGGACGAGGTGCGCGACCTCGCCCGCCGCGAGCGCCCGAAAGTGATCTTCTGCGGGGGGACGGCGATCCCGCGGACCATCGACTTCCCGGCCTTCGCGGAGATCGCCGCCGAGGTGGGCGCGGTCCTCGTGGCGGACATCGCGCATATCGCGGGGCTGATCGCGGGCGGCGCCCACCCCACACCGGTCGGCCACGCCGGCGTGATCACCACGACCACCCACAAGACGCTGCGCGGCCCGCGCGGCGCCATGATCATGTCTACCGCCGAGCACGCCTCCGCCGTCGACAAGGCGGTGTTCCCAGGCCTCCAGGGCGGCCCGCACAACCACACAACCGCGGCGATCGCCGTCGCACTCCACGAGGCGGCGCAGCCGGAGTTCAGCGGCTACGCCCATCAGGTCGTGGCCAACGGGAAGGCGCTGGCCGACGCGCTGACGGCGCGGGGCTACGACCTCGTTTCCGGTGGCACGGACAACCACCTCATCCTGCTGGACCTGACCCCCCAGGGCATCGCGGGCAAGCCGGCGGCCAAGGCACTGGACCGGGCCGGCATCGAACTGAACTACAACACGGTGCCGTTCGACCCGCGCAAGCCCTTCGACCCGTCCGGGGTCCGGCTAGGGACGCCCGCGATCACCACGCGCGGCCTCCGCGAGGAGCACATGCCGCAGATCGCGGCCTGGATGGACGAGGCGATCACCGCTGCCGTCAAGGACGATGAGCAGGTCATCGAGCGGATCGCCGGTGAGGTCCGCGACATGCTGGCGGCGTTCCCCATGGCGGGCTGGGCACCCGCCACCTGACATTCAGCCACAACGAAAAGCAACTGCCAGTTGTCTCGCCCGTAAGTTCGTCGGGGGGTAGAGATCAAGCCCCAGGGCGTGGGTGGGGTCTTGTTTGCATGGTAGAGCGAAGGGCTTGAGTCGTTGATCACGTGGCTTACCGACAAGCTCGGAATCCGGTATCCCGTGATCAGCGCGTCGATGACGGGCGTAGCCCATGGAGAACTCGCGCGGGCGGTCAGTCGTGCCGGCGGCTTGGGGATGCTCGGCATCGGCAGCAACGTGGAAGTCGAGGTTCTCGAGCGTGAGGCGGCGATCGCGAGCGACGGTGGGAGCCTGCCGTTTGGTGTCGGCTTGACCGCCTGGGCGCTTCCGGATCGCCCAGAGTTGCTGGACGCCACGATCGCGCAGCGCCCGGCGCTGGTCTCTCTGTCGTTCGGGCAGATCCGGCGACGAGATGTGCAAGCTCTGCAGGCCGGCGGAATTCTGGTATCGGCCCAGGTAAACGGACCGCAGGCGGCGCTGGCGGCAGTAGCCGCCGGCGTTGATCTCATCGAGGCTCAAGGGACTGAGGCTGGCGGTCACACCGGGACGGTGGCAACGCTGCCGCTGCTGCAACGACTGCGGCAAGACATCGACCTGCCGATGGTGGCCGCCGGTGGTATCGGGACGCCCGAGGCGCTCGCCGCCGTCCTGGTGGCAGGTGCCGAGGGCGCCCGGGTGGGCTCATGCCTGCTACTCAGCCAGGAAGCCGTTATCGCTCAGGCCGCGCGTGAACGCATCCGTGCGGCTGAGGTGAGCGACACGACGCTGTCCCCTCTCTTCGATCGTGTCCTGCGTCCGCAATGGCCTGACGAGTACCCGATGCGCACCCTCAGCAACCGGTTCACCTCCCGATGGGAGGGCAGAATCGACGCCCTTGCGAAGGACGAGTCCGCCCAGGCGCAATTGGCTGCCGCAGTCGCCAAGGATGACTTCGACATCGCGCCGATCCTGGCCGGTCAGGTCATCGGCCTGCTACGGCACGCCCGCCCAGCCGGCGACATCATCACCGAGCTTGCCGAAGGCGCCGAACTGGTCCTTCGCTCACGGATTCTTGGCCTACTAGGCGATACCGACTGACCAGATATCCGTATCCGCTGGGATCTACGTCAGTTCCAGCGCGCTAGCAGGACGGCGTCGGTGAGGCCGCGGCCAGCTTGACGGCCGCCGACGGGACCGGCGCCGTCCTGCTCGGGAGCGGGCTGGCTGATGTCCGCGCCGGTGCCGGGCTTCGCGTGGTGCTCACCGCCGCCGCGGGCCCGGCGGGAGCCGCGGCCACGGCGGCGGATGTGCCCGCGCCGTACATCGACGTGCCGGTGGCCTGGACCACGCCGGGGGTGAGGCTGACGCCGGTCACGGTGACCTGGTGGCCAACCGAATCGGTGAGTTGCACGGTGAACGGGCCGGGGCCCATGCCAGATGTCCCGAGCCAGTAGTTGTAGCTGGCGCGGGTGAGGCTCTGCCAGCCCTTCGACGGGCTGCTCACCCGCAGGCTGGTGACCGAGTTGCCGTTGCCAATGGGCAGCAATGCCAGCCAGTACGCTGACGAGCCCTCCTTGACCCGCAGCGACAGCGGCGCGGGAAGCGGTGGGTCAACTATCGTGTGATACGTCACCGGGACCAAGCCCGCGGAGAGCGGCGCGATCTTCGCGAACGCCTGCTCGCTGAGGTCGATGTGGCCCGCCTGGCACTCTGGGCACTGATCGACGACCTCAGCGGTCACTGATCCGTCCGGGCCGGTGACCTGGAGGTAACTGCCGCACGCGGCGGCGGCGCCGTACTCACCTGGGGACAGCGCCACATATAGCTGACCGGTGTTCGCGGCCGGATAGGAGCAGTTGCCGTTGCCGGGCTGCAGGACATAATGCGTGGCCTCGCCGCTGGTCTGGCCCTGCGCGGCGCCGGCGGCCACCGCAAACGACGCGGCTGAAGCGCACGCCGGGGAGCTTGTCGCCTGCGAGATGCCCACGGCGACCGCCACCGCGATCACGCATGCGGCGACGCCGCCCCCGAGTTCGAGGCCGAGCCGCCAGCGCCGGGACATGCGCCTGGGGCGGCTGTGGCGGACCGTCATGCGGGTGAGTCTAGGGATCGGCGCGGCTGCG
>DAIRVB010000523.1:0-3653 GCA_036803065.1 Streptosporangiaceae bacterium | reverse complement strand
TCCGCCGCCGCTGCCGTCAAAGAAAACCGCCTCCTTCGGGCATGCTTCGCGGCGCCCTCACGGGCGTCCATAACCGGGGCCGGGGGAAGTGACCGGCGCGCCGCCTCAGAGGACCCAAACCCTGGCAAATCCTCAGCCGACGGCCGCACCAGTCCGGCTCGTTGAGCTTATCGAGGGGGCAGCCTTCACGCCTACTGCGGCACGCCGCCAAGCCGTGCCTGATGCGCTGTCTTTCCATGATCACGGAGGATTCGCGGCCTGTCCCCCTATGTCGCCCATGATCACGGAGGATTCCCGCCACGTAGAGCCGCGAATGTTCCGTGATCATGGCAAACGCACGCGGTACGCGGGTGCGCGGTGCGCGGGTGCGCGGTGCGCGGGTGCGCGGTGCGCGGGTGCGCGGGTGCGCCGTACGCGGGTGCGCGGTGCGCGGTGCGCGGGTGCGCGGGGTCTGCGCGTCGGGAGGCGTTGTCAGCTTTGGGCGCGGAGGGTGTCGAGAGGGTCGGCGAGGTCTGGGGGGTACTCGCTGGTGAATTCCACCCGGCGGCCGTCGGCGGGATGGGCAAAGCCGAGCCTCACTGCGTGCAGCCACTGGCGGGTCAGCCCCAGCCCCGCGGCGAACACCGGATCCGCGCCGTACAGCCGGTCACCCGCGCACGGGTGACGCACGGCGGACATATGCACCCGGATCTGGTGGGTGCGCCCTGTTTCCAGGATGATCTCGACCAGGCTGGCGCCGCGGAACGCCTCGACGGTGTCGTAGTGCGTGACGCTGTGCCTGCCCCCTGCGACCACCGCGAACCGGCCGTCGCCGGACGGGTGCCTGGCGATCGGCGCATCGACGGTACCGCGCAGCGGGTCCGGGTGGCCCTGTACCAGGGCGTGGTACCGCTTATCCACTTCCCGTTCCCTGAACGCCCGCTTGAGCGCGCTGTAGGCAGACTCGCTCTTGGCCACCATCATGAGCCCCGAGGTGTTGGCGTCCAGCCGGTGCACGATGCCCTGCCGCTCGGCCGCGCCGCTGGTGGCGATCGTATGGCCCGCCGCGAGCAGGCCGTCGAGGACTGTCGGTCCGGTCCAGCCCGGCGTGGGATGGGCCGCCACCCCAGGCGGCTTGTCCACGACGATGATGTCGGCGTCCTCGTAGACGACGGCCAGGCCGGGAACAGCCTGCGGCGGCGCCGCCGCGACCGGCGTGGGAAGCGTCACCTCGAGCCACTCCCCGGCCGGCACCCGGTCGGACTTCGCCGCCGGCCGACCGCCGACGAGAACCAGCCCCTCGCCGATCAGTTCCGCCGCCAAGGTCCTGGACAGCCCGAACATCCGGGCCAGAGCGGCGTCCAGCCGTTCACCGTCCAGGCCCTCGGGAACCGGCACCCGGCGCTGGCCCGCCGTTGTCACGTTGCGCTGCCCCCGGCCGCCGATGTGTCCACGGGGCCGCCTTCTGAGCTCTCCCTGGCCCGGTCCCGCGCTCCGTCCAGCCGGATGCCGCGGGCGGCGATCAGGACCGCCAGTATGCCGCCGCACACGATCGCGGAGTCAGCCACATTGAATACCGGCCAGTGCGGCAGCTCGATCCAGTCCACCACGTGCCCGCGTAGCGGGCCGGGCGAGCGGAACAGCCGATCTCCCAGGTTGCCGGTGGCGCCGCCGAGCAGCAGGCCCAGCGTCACCGCCCAGGCCAGGCTGCGCAGGCGGCGCGCAGTACGCAGAATAGAGACAATCACCATGACCGCGATCAGGGTGAACACCGCGGTCATGGACGTCCCGATGCTGAACGCCGCGCCGCTGTTGCGCAGCACCCGCAGGGTGAGCAGGCCGCCGAGGAGCCGGACCGGCGCCCGGTCCGACAGCGTCGCCACCACGATCGTCTTGGTGACCAGGTCGGCGCCGAAAATCCCGGCCGCGACAGCCAGCAAGAGCCTGATGCGGCGCGGGCGACCAGGAAGATCTGGCTGGGGCGTATCCGACATCCCAGTCAGCGTCTTTCCTCGCGCTGTTTGCATGACACGCACAGGGTCGCACGGGGGAATGCCTGCAGGCGCGCCTTTCCGATGGGCTGCCCGCACGACTCGCAGACACCGTAGGTGCCCGCATCGATCCTGGCCAGGGCTTGCTCGTTCTGGGCCAGCAGGTCACGGGCGTTCTGGGTCATGGCGAGCTCATGTTCCCGCTCGAAGGTCTTGGCCCCCGCGTCCGCCTGATCGTCACCCGCGTCGCCCACCGCGTCACTGAGCCGCTCGGCGATCTGCGACTCGGCCCGGGAGATGTCGGCGCGCAGGCCCGCGACCTCCGCCTCGAGTTCCTTGCGGACCTTTACCAGCTCCGTCTCGGTCCAGGGCTTCTCGCCTGTCCGGACCGGAAGAGCGGCGGCACCCGAACGCGCGGCTGCGGTCATGTCGGGCTCTCTTTCAGCGAGTATCGACGATGATGACTGCGCGGGAGTTGATCTTGAATCCGTGCAGTCACCGGAGAATAGATCCCTGTCCCCTTCGTCTGCAAACACATCCGCGCCGATCAATCATTCCGGCGACCGGCAGGCTGAGGGAAAACGGTTCTGCTCCGGGTCAGGCCATCGGCTATCGTTGGGGCCCTGCGAAGGTATTGATGGGGACAGCTGCCGTTGATCGCGGCCAGGAGCGACCCGGGGATGGTGAGAGCCCGGGGCAGGCCCAGCGGACCAGATCACCCCGGAACTGCCGGAAGAACGGCTATGGCCAGGCATGGCCCGTGCCCAGTAGAACCGGCCGCAGGACATGTGAGAGGGCCGCGGTCCGCGCCAGGCGGGTCGCCGCGGTCAAGGAGGGTGGTACCGCGGGGCCGCCACCGGTGAGCCTCGTCCCTCCAGCGAAGCCGTTCGCACGGGCGTGCGTGCTGCCCGTGCGACGCCCCGCAGGAGGCCCGTCCACCATGTCTCAGCCAGCCGAGCCGCAGCCGGCCAAGCCGCAGCCGCCACAAGCAGAGCCGCAGCCGGTCGACAGCCCGCGTTCTTTCCCTGACCTGCCAGCCGTGATCGACCTGCCCTTGCTCGAGCATGAGATGCTCGCCCGCTGGCAGGACGGGAAGGTTTTCGAGCGCTCCCTCGATGCCACGGCGGGCGGCCCGTTGTGGACGTTCTATGAGGGGCCGCCGACCGCCAACGGCATGCCCGGCGTGCATCACATCGAGGCCAGGGTGTTCAAGGACGTATTCCCTCGCTTCAAGACCATGCAGGGCTTCCACGTGCCGCGGCAGGGCGGCTGGGACTGCCATGGGCTGCCGGTCGAGGTGGCGGTGGAGCGGGAACTCGGCTTGTCCGGCAAGAAGGACATCGAGGCGTACGGCGTCGCCCAGTTCAACGCCCGGTGCCGTGAATCGGTGCTGCGCCACGTGGACGCGTTTGAGGAGATGACCACCCGGCTCGGCTACTGGATCGACCTGTCCCGGGCCTACCGGACGATGGATCCGAGCTACATCGAGTCCGTCTGGTGGTCGCTCAAGGTCATCTTTGACAAGGGCCTGCTGGTCAAGGACTTCCGGATCAGCCCGTACTGCCCACGCTGCGAAACCCCGCTGTCCGACCACGAGATGGGCCAGCCCGACGTGTACCAGACCGTCACCGAGGGGTCAGTGACGGTCTGGTACACGTCGGGCTGGCCCATCTCGCGGTCGGA
>DAIRVB010000522.1:0-3657 GCA_036803065.1 Streptosporangiaceae bacterium | reverse complement strand
GGTTTTTCTTCGCGCCGCGCCGGGCGCGCGCGGCGGAGCTGTCCGGGGGCGTGCAGCGGATTACGGTGACGGTGCGGGGCGGGTACAGCCCGGATGTGATCCGGGCCCGGCCGGGGGTGCCGCTGGAGGTGGTGTTCGACCGGCAGGAGTCCGGTGACTGCACCTCCCGGGTGGTCTTCCCTGATCTTGCCGTGAGCGCGTCGCTGCCCGCGTTCGGGCAGACCACGGTGCGCCTGGCCCCCCCGGCGGGGTCGTTCAGCTTCGCATGCGGAATGAACATGATCCACGGCACGCTCATCGTCGACCCGGACGGCACGCCCGCGGCCGCCGGCGATGACGGGGCACAAGCGGACACCGGCCCGGCTTCTCGTGCGCCGACGATCAGCGCGGGGCCTTCGGCCAGTGAGGCGCAGGCCGCCGAGGCAGAGGCGGCGGAGGCCGCCGGGCGGCGGGCGGAGATCACCGACCTGACCCGCCGGGTGCTGACCGGCGCGGTGCTGACCGCGCCGGTGCTGTTCGCGGTGATGGCGCATGAGGTGTTCAAGGCGGGCTGGGCGCCGGGGGCGCTGCTGAACCACTGGGCACAGCTAGCGCTGATCACCCCGGTGATGTTCTACACCGGCTGGCCGGTCCACCGCACCGGCTGGCTGGCCCTGGCGCACCGCTCGCCGGACATGAACAGCCTGATCACCCTGGGCACGGTCGCCGCCTACGGGTACAGCCTGCTGGTCACTCTCGCGCCGGGGCTGTTCCCGGCTGATGTGCGGGGAGTGTACTTCGAGGCCGCCGGGACCATCCTGACCCTGATCCTTCTCGGCCGGCTGATCGAGACCAGGGCCAAGGCCGGCACCGGGCAGGCCATCCGCGAGCTGCTGGGCCTGCAGGCCCGCACTGCCCGGGTGGTCCGTGGCGGCACGGAAGCCGAGATCCCGGTCGAGGACGTGATCGCGGGAGACGAGGTGGTGATCCGGCCCGGGGAGAAGATCCCGGTCGACGCGGTGGTGCTGTCCGGGTCCTCGGCGGTGGATGAGTCGATGGTGACCGGCGAGCCGATGCCGGCTGCCAAGCGCGCCGGGGACACCGTTATCGGCGCGACCATCAACACCACCGGGTCGCTGCGGGTGCGCGCTGAGAAGGTCGGCGCCGATACCATGCTTGCGCAGATCATCAAGCTCGTGCAGCAGGCGCAGGCGTCCAAGGCCCCGATCCAGCGGCTCGCGGACGCCGTCTCGGGTTACTTCGTGCCCATGGTGATCGCGATCGCGATCACCACCTTCACCATCTGGTTCACTGCCGGGCCGGCCCCGGCGCTCACCCTCGCGCTGGTGTCGGCGGTCGCCGTGCTGATCATCGCCTGCCCGTGCGCGCTCGGCCTGGCAACGCCGCTGTCGGTTATGGTGGGGACCGGGAAGGGCGCCCGCGCCGGGATCCTGATCCGCTCGGCCGAGGCCCTGGAGACCGCGCACAAGCTGGACACCGTGGTGCTGGACAAGACCGGCACCATCACGGCCGGCAAGCCCACCCTCACCGACATCATCCCGGCCGGCCGGCGAGGCGAGGACGAACTGCTCACCCTGGCCGCAGCGGCCGAAGCCGACAGCGAGCACCCGCTCGCGGCCGCGATCGTGGCGGCCGCGCGCGAACGCGGTCTCACGCTCCCTGCCGCGGCAGGCTTTGACTCGGTCACCGGCCAGGGCGTGCGGGCCACCGCGGCCGGCCACACGGTCCTTGTCGGCGCTCCACGGCTGCTGGCCGGCGCGGGCATCGACACCGCCGTCCTGGAAGGCGCCGCTGCCCGGCTGTCCGCCGACGGGAAGACCCCCGTGCTGGCCGCTATCGACGGCGAGCCGGCCGGGGTGCTCGCGATCGCCGACCCGGTGAAGGACGACTCGGCCGCCGCGATCGCCGCGCTGTGCCACCTGGGCGTCGAGGTGGTCATGATCACCGGGGACAACGCTGCCACCGCCGCGGCCATCGCGCGCAGGGTGGGGGTGCGCCGGGTGCTGGCCGGAGTGCTGCCCGGGGACAAGGCCGGCGAGATCCGCCGCCTGCAGGCCGGAGGCGCCGTGGTGGGAATGGTCGGCGACGGGATCAATGACGCCCCGGCCCTGGCCGCGGCCGACGTCGGCCTGGCCATCGGCACCGGCGCCGACGTGGCCATCGAGGCCGCCGACATCACCCTCATCTCCGGGTCCCTGGCCGGGGTCGTCACCGCTATCGGCCTGTCCCGGGCCACCATGCGCAACATCCGCCAGAACCTGTTCTTCGCCCTGGCCTACAACGGCATCGGCATCCCGGTTGCCGCCGGGATCCTCTATCCCGCGTTCGGCATCCGGCTGTCCCCGATCATCGCCGCTGTGGCCATGGCGGCCTCCTCCCTGTCAGTGGTCGGCAACGCCAACCGGCTGCGCCGCTACCGCCCCGCGCCGCTGCCCGACGCCGAGGCGGCCAGCGCCGGGCCGCAGGTTCAGGCAGGCAGCGGGCACGATGCCGCTGCATCGCCTCATGGCGGCGATCACGCCGCCGCGCACCACGGCAGCGGGCACGGCCATGGCAGCCCAGGCGGCGACGGCCCGGCGCCGGGGACGATGGTCACTGACCCGGTATGCGGCATGCAGGTCGACCCCGCGGCCTCCCCGGCGCACCGCAACACCCCGGCCGGCGCCGTCCGCTTCTGCTCCGCTGGCTGCGCCGCCGCGTACGACGCCGAGCCACAGCGCTACGCCGCCACGGCAAGCACATCGACGGGCGCAGGTACCCGGTGAGCTGTGGCCAGGCGGGATACCCCCGGAGGGTGGTGACCTTTCGGCTGGCCTGCGGGGGACTTTCGCCCTCTCTGCGGGGCGCACGTCCGGGGGCAGACTCGGGGCAGCGGGCCCGCCCGGCCTTCTCCACACCGCCTTCACATGGTCGCCACAGGGCCTGCGCGGGCGCGGCGTTTCCTGAGGGTGAGCGGCCGGAGAACCCGGCCTGGGCGTGAGGGAGGCTGGCGGCCATGATGTCAGGATTCGGCTGGGGAATGTCCGGAGGCGGCTGGATTTTCATGATTGCGGTGCTCGCAGTGCTGGCTGCCGGGGTCGTCTGGCTGGCCCGGGGTGCGGGCCTGCCGCGCGAAGCCGGCCGGGACAGCGCCCGCCGGATCCTGGACGAGCGCTTCGCGTCGGGGGACATCTCGCCCGAGGAGTATGACGCACGCCGCCGGGCGCTGCGGTGACGGGCTCTGGCGCGGCGCTGCCTGGGCGCGGGCCGGGGGGCGTGCGCGGCGGGGCCGCGGCAGGGCCAGGCCCCGGCCCAGGCGATAGGGGAGCCGGATGACGGCCACTGTGCTCGTGGTGGAGGACGAGAAGAAGATCCGGGACCTGCTCCGCGGGATGCTGGAGCGCGCCGGGCTGGTGGTGGTCTCGACGGGTTCGGGTGCTGAGGCCATCGACCTGGCCCGGCGGGCACAGCCCGACCTGGTCCTGCTGGACCTGGGGCTACCGGACGTGCCGGGCGAAGAGGTCGCCAGGGAGATCCGCCGGCTCGGCCAGACGCCGATCCTGATGCTGACGGCCAAGGTGGCCGAGCGGGACCGGATCGCCGGCCTCGAGCTCGGCGCCGATGACTACGTGACCAAGCCGTTCAGCCCGCGGGAACTGGTGCTGCGGGTCCAGGCCG
>DAIRVB010000521.1:0-3658 GCA_036803065.1 Streptosporangiaceae bacterium | reverse complement strand
CGGCCTGCCGAGTGATCCCATCATGCTCGGCGACGTGGCGGGCCAGCGCGTCGCCTTCCTGCCCCGGCACGGCCGTGACCACCGGTTCCCGCCGCACCGGATCCCCTACCGGGCGAACCTGTGGGCGCTGCGCTCACTCGGCGTCCGGCAGATCCTGGCCCCGACCGCCGTGGGCTCCCTGACGCCCTCCTACGGGCCGGGCACGCTGGTGATTCCCGACCAGCTCGTGGACCGCACCAGCGGCCGGGCACAGACCTTCTACGACGAAGGCCAGGCCGTGCACGTGCCCTTCGCGGACCCGTACTGCCCGGTGGGCCGGGCCACATCCATTGCGGCTGCGAGCGCGGCAGGCTGGGATCTGGCCGACTCGGGGACGCTCGTCGTCATCGAGGGCCCGCGCTTCTCCACCCGCGCCGAATCCCGCTGGTACGCGGCCCAGGGCTGGACGCTGGTCGGCATGACCGGCCATCCCGAGGCTGTGCTCGCCCGCGAGCTAGCCCTCTGCTACACGCCCATCGCCTTGGTCACGGACACCGACGCGGGCATCGAAGAGGGCAAAGGAGTCACCCAGGACGAGGTGTTCCAGGTGTTCGCCCGGAATGTGGCGCGGCTCCGGGAACTCGTGATGACCGTGATCAAAGACCTGCCCGCGGAGCGTGACTGCCCCTGCCCGCACGTCCTCGGCGGCATCACTCTCCCGTTCGAGCTGCCCTGACCCCTTCGAGCTGCCCTGGCCCCGTTCGAGCTGCCCTGGCCCGGCCCGCGCCGCGCTGTCGGCTTCGCTAGTCGAGGTCCCCGTGCTCGATGCGGGCGAGGCGGCGTTCCCGGACAAGCTGGTCGAATTCGTGCTCCACGTTCACGTTGGCCGGCGCCAGGGCGGCGAACACCCCGGTCACGTCGCGCATGCTGACCACGCCCAGCAGTTTGCCGCCCTCGACCACCGGCAGGTGCCTGATCCACCGGATGGCCATCTCCCGGGCCGCCTCGTGCAACGGCATGTCCGGCGGCACGGTGAACACCTCAGTGGTCATCGCCTCGTCCACTGTGCTGCGAGCCGGGTCGGCACCGAGCGCGACTGCACGGAGCACGTCCCGCTCAGTGATGATCCCGGCCAGCCGCCCGCCCTCCGTGATAAGCAGCGACCCGGTCTGCTGGTGCCACATGCGTTCCGCCGCGGCACGGAGAGTGTCCGACGCTGTCTCGGTGACCGTGGCCTCTGTCATGACATCCCGTACCTGCACCGCGCTGTGCTCCTTGATAGTCCTTCGCCGCCGGCTTGCTCCCACCCTATGACCGGGCTGGACCGGCCTGCCCGGCAGCCGACGCGATCCGCCCGGAGACCGGTTAGGCTTGGTCGGACCCCGGCCTGGCGGCCACCAGCCCGGATAGGCCCCGATAGCTCAGTGGATAGAGCGACTGCCTCCTAAGCAGTAGGTCGCAGGTTCAAGTCCTGCTCGGGGCGCTCACCTCGGTTCCCAGGTCAGAACCCGATTGCTGGCTCTTGCGGATGATCTTCATAGACCGCCCTTACCCGTGCCGTGCCCGTTGCGTGCCAGATTGCCGATCGATGGCCGCTGCCCAGGCGGCCCGCAGCCGTATCTCAACTGCCCCGTCTTGCGCGCCCGCGTTCCGTGGCCTGGCCGAAAGCAGTATCAGTTGCTACGCTGTAGTGCATGGTAGCCCCGACTAATGTCCGGTTCCCGGATTCAGTTGACAAAGGCCTGGCTGACTACGCCCGCCAGGCGGGGGCGAAGAAGTCGACCGTCGTAGTCAGCGCTGTGCGAGAGTGGCTGCGGATGCAGGCCCACCCCGGCGTCGTCTTCGTTGCGACTATCGGTGGTGATCGGCGCGCTGCTCTGTCGGCCGGTCCGCAGGTGTGGACAGTTGCCGAGGCATGGCTTCAGCATGACAAGGACGGGCGCACGGCCGCCATCGTGGCTGAGGCTCTCGGGCTGACGGCCGCCGACGTGGAGAACGCGCTGGCCTACTGGGCTGACTTTCCGGATGAGATCGATGACCTGATCAGCCGTCATCGCGCTGGCCAGGACGAGGCGCTAGCCGCCTGGGAACGCCGCCGGGCGCTCGATAATGCCTGAGCGCACCCAGATCCGGTTTCTGCTGGATGAGCACTATCCGGGCTGGCTTGCCGAGGACCTTGCCGCCGACGGGGTTGACGCCGTCGCGTTAACTGCGCACCGGCCAGGTCTCCGCGGCGTGGATGATAAGCGCGTGCTGGAGGCCGCAGTGGCGGAGCGCCGGGTTGTGATCACCGAGGACGTCAGTACCTTCGGCGCGGCAGCAGCTCTCGTCCAGGATCATCTCGGGATCGTCTACTGCCACCATGCTCGGTTCCCGCGCACCAGGCCGGGCCTGGAGAGACTCCGCAAGGCACTGGTCGCGCTGGCCGCAGATCCCCCAGCGGGCCTCGGCGAGCACCCAGTCGTCTGGTGGCTTGCTGACGCATCTAGCTGAGGTCTTCTCCGCGTGGAGGCTACCTCGGGCCGCCACAGTTCCAGTCGCCGCTGGGCACTCGTTGCCGAATTAACCTGAAAAGAGAATCAAGACGGCGCCACTCCGTGGCGCCGGGTCCGGCCCTCCCCGCGCCGGGCTCTGGCCTCGGAAGGCCCCGCCCGGCACGCCCGCGCCGTCCCAGCCGGGGCGATGCCACTGATCTAGCTGGCTGATTCATCACGGCGTTGGGTGCAGCAGCGGCCGTCTTCCTCGCTCCTGATTTGTCCAGCTCGCGGCCGCCGGGTCGACCACTCCCACGGATCTGGGCGCCTGCGAGGACGACGGACAGCTCCAGGAATCTTTTCGACGATATGTTTCAACACGTCCTAGACTTCGGGGCCCGCCACGCATTACAGTTCGCGTGCCCCTTGGCGCAAAGCCCAAGGAGCAGGCACGTTCGCTGGCTGCAGCGACGTGACGAGGGGGGAGAGACAGGCATGGGCACAGAGGAGAACAAGGCCGTCGTTAGCCGGTTCATGAACGAGGTGACGACCGGTCGCAACACCGACTCCGATCTGATCGACGAACTGCTTGCGCCGAACTACGTCAACCTCGCCATGGGAGACGCCGATCTCGCTGGCTTTAAGGCGATGGGCATCGCCATGATTTCCATGATGAAGGAAGCGCGGATCGACGACGTGGAGCTGGTGGCCGAGGGGGACGCAGTATTCGCCCGGTTCAACTACGGCGTCACCCTCCACGACGGGAGCACGACGACACACCGGGCTCTTGCGTACTACCGCCTCGCCGACGGCAAGATCGTGGTGAATGATGTGATGATGGTCCCAGATCTGATGCAGGTGATGGCCGGGCTGGTGGCACCGCAGTCCTAAACGGCTCACGAGCGCTCTTCAGACCCGCACCCAGACAAGCGTTATGCGGGTGGAAGTGCGGGTGTCCTCCCCCGAACCCGCCGTAGGAGTGTTCACGCCAGCCGGAACCTGGGGAGGGGTCTGAGCAGGACAAGACGCGGCCCGATGCGCCTGGTGAAGGTCCCGGGGGCGGTGACGAGCACCAGGGCGCCGCAGTGGCCGAGGTACCCAGCCGTCGTGCGCGGCTGGGAGCCACACGGATGAACGACCTTCCGGTTCGCCGGACTTACATGAACAGCGGGCAGGGAACGCGCCCGAGGTCGCGGACTGTTCTG
>DAIRVB010000520.1:0-3658 GCA_036803065.1 Streptosporangiaceae bacterium | reverse complement strand
ATCTGTCACGGAGTTCGGCCATCGTGTCCACGGTGTAGGTGTCTCCCGGCCGATCGACCTCCATCCGGGAAACCTCGAAGTCCGGGTTCGACGCCGTCGCGATCACCGTCATGAGGTAGCGGTCCTCGCTCGAGGAGACGTGCCGGTGGGTCTTGCGGACGGGATGGCCGGTGGGCATGAAGAGCACCCGGTCCAGGTTGAACTGGACGAGCGCTTCCTCGGCCGTCACGAGGTGCCCGTAGTGGATCGGGTCGAACGTACCGCCCATCACCCCGATCCGCTCGGCGGCCGAACCGCCATCAGCGCTCATACGGCGACTCTAGCCATCAATCCAGGCCGGGCAGCGGCGGATCGCCACCGCGCCACCGCGCCACCCGCAGGGCCTTGCCGACCTCAGCGCGCGGTACCGTGCCCGCCGGCAGCACCCGGACCCCGACGCGTACGCCGAGCTCCTCGCGGAGGCGGGACTCCAGATCCGCCGCCGAGGGCCGCGCGGCACCGGGTGAGCCGCCAGGCGGTCCCGTCCGGTATTCACAACAGGCGATCAACCGGGGCATACCCTCCCTTTCATCCAGCACCAGCAGGTAGTCGGGGCACAGCGCCTGCTCGGCGAGAAGCACCCGCTCCACCTCGCTGGGGTAGACGTTCACGCCGCGGATGACCAGCATGTCGTCGCGCCGGCCGGTGATCTTGCTCATCTTCACGAGGGTCCGGCCGCACACGCACACCCCCCGGCGCAGCGCCGCGATATCCCCGGTGCGGTACCGCAGCAGCGGCAAAGCCTCCCGCGTCGGCGTGGAGAAGACCAGCTCACCTGGGGTGCCGTCGGGCACCGGCGCGCCGCTCACCGGGTCGATCGCCTCGACCAGGAAGTGGTCCTCGTTGACGTGCAGACCGTCCGCGGCCTCGATGCACTCGGCGGCCACCCCGGGCCCGATCACCTCAGAAAGGCCGTAGATGTCCAGGGCGCGCAAGCCGAGCAGGCCCTCGATGCGGGCGCGCAGCTCAGCCGACCAGGGTTCGGCACCAAATACCCCGGCTGACAGCGACAACTCCCCCGCCAGGCCCGCCTCGGCCAGCGCCTCACCCAGCCGGATCGCGTACGAGGGGGTACAGGTCAGGATGTCGGGGCGCAGATCCCGGATCAGCGTCACCTGGCGCGCCGTCATCCCGCCGGACGCCGGCACCACCGCCGCGCCCAGCTCGATCGCGCCTTGATGAATGCCCAGGCCCCCGGTGAACAGGCCATACCCATAGGCGTTGTGCACGATGCTCCGGCTGGTCGCGCCCGCCGCGGCCAGCGCCCGCGCGCACATCCGCGCCCATAGTGCCAGGTCAGCGCGGGTATAGGCGACAAGAGCCGGTCGGCCGCCGGTGCCGCTGGAGCCATGGAACGCGACCACCTCGCTCTGATCAACCGCCAACATCCCCAACGGATACCCATCCCACATGTCGTCCTTCGCCGACATGGGAAGGCGCGGCAGATCACCGAGGGTGACGTCGCCGCCCCCGGTGATACCGATGGCTTTGAGCCGCTGGCCCTGCACCCCGCCCACTTCGATCAGCCGGTCGATCAGCCCGCGCAGCCGATCCTGCTGGACTCCGGCCCGCTGCTCGGCAGGCATCGATTCCGCCTCAGGCTCGAACATGTGCCTCACCCCTCACGCCGGCGGGCGGCCGCATCGACAGATTAAGGTGCAGAACCCGTAAAAACAGCGTGATCATGAAGCGGTGCTCGCGGGGGCGCCTAGCATGGCTGCCATGACCACTGTGCCGGATCGTGCCCGCGTCCGCCTGCCGGGAATCAGCTCGCGCGCCTACGAGCATCCCGCTGACCGGTCGGCGCTGGTAGCTATGCGCAAACTCACCGGCTTCGACGTGCTGCTGCGCCGACTGGCCGGGCTATTCAACGACCGGAGCCTGCGGTTGCTGTTCCTGGCCAGCGCGGTCCGGGCGTCCACGGACCAGTTCCCGGAGCTGTACGCGCTCCTGCTGGACGGCGCCGCCATCCTCGACCTGCCTGTGGTGCCAGAGCTGTACATCACTCAGGACCCGCAGCCGAACGCCATGACCCTCGGATCCGACAAGCCGTTCATCGTGGTCACTACCGGCCTGGTGGACCTGCTCGACGCCGAGGAAGCCCGTTACGTGATCGGGCACGAGCTCGGGCACGCGCTGTCCGGCCATTCGGTCTACCGGACGATGCTGTTCCACCTCACCCGGCTGGCCGCACGGCTGGCGTGGTTCGCCGTCGGGTACATCGGGCTGCGGGTGATCATCGCCGGCCTGGAAGAGTGGTACCGCAAGTCCGAGCTGTCCTGCGACCGGGCCGGGGTGCTGGCCGGGCAGGACCCCGCCGCGGCCCGCCGCGCCCTCATGAAGATCGCCGGCGGCTCGCGGTTGTCCGAGCTGAGTGCGGATGCGTTCCACCAGCAGGCCCGCGAGTACGACGCCGTTCCCGACGTCCGCGAGGGGCTGCTCAAGCTGCTGCAGATGCAGGGCACCACGCACCCGTTCGCGGTGGTGCGCTTCGCCGAACTCGACCGCTGGATGGCCGAGGGCGACTACGAGACGATCCTGGCGGGCAACTACCCGCTCCGCGAAGACGACGATCAGACCTCCGTGAGCGAGGAGATCAGGGCCGCCGCCCGGTCCTACCAGGAGTCCTGGAACCGGACGTCGGATCCGTTCATCGGGCTGGTCAAGGGGGTCGCGGAGACGGCCGCAGGCGGCGCGGACCGGTTGTTCGGCATGTTTACTCGCCGCGACGGCGGCGGCGAGTAAACCGGCCAGCAGAGCTACCCGCCGCGACGGCGGCGGCGAGTAAACCGGCCAGCAGAGCTACTCGCCGCGACGGCGGCGGCGAGTAAACCGGCCAGCAGAGCTACTCGCCGCGACGGCGGCGGGGATTCCTGAGGCAGCACTGCGGGCGAACCCGAGCCAGCACAGTCACCCGCGACGGCGGCGGGGGCTCCTGAGCACCACGAGATCGTCCCGGTGCACGATCTCGCGCTCGTACTCGGGGCCGAGTTCGGTGGCGAGCCACTTCGTGGAGCGCCCCATCAGCGCGGGGATCTCCGCCGCGTCGTAGTTGACCAGGCCGCGGGCGACGACGTGGCCGGTGGCGTCACACAAGTCCACCGGGTCGCCCGCGTCGAAGCCGCCCTCCACGCCGGTAATCCCGGCGGGGAGCAGCGAGGCGTGGCCAGCCCTTACCGCCTCGACGGCCCCGTCGTCGAGCAGCAGCCTGCCCCGCCCCACCGTGGCATGGGCCAGCCATAGCTGCCGCGCCGCGGGCCGCTTATGATCGGCGGCGAAATAGGTACCCACCGGCTCCCCCGCCAGCGCGGCGGCCGCGTGGTCGGCGCGGGCCAGCACGGTGGGGATGCCCGCCTCGGTCGCGATCATGGCCGCGTCGACCTTGGTTACCATGCCGCCGGTGCCAACGCCGGTCCCGGTGCCTGCGCCGGTCCCGGTGCCTGCGCGGGCGCCTGGACCGGCCCGGCCCAGGGTCACCCCATCCAGGTCGGCCCGGCTGAGCACGTCGGTGATCCGCCGTGCGCCGCGGTGCCGCGGGTCGACGTCATAGAGACCGTCCACGTCGGAGAGCAGGATCAGCGCCCCCGCCCTGACCACATGGGCAACAAGGGCCGCTAGG
>DAIRVB010000519.1:0-3668 GCA_036803065.1 Streptosporangiaceae bacterium | reverse complement strand
CCTTGGGCGCAGCTAGGCGGCCAGGCCGCGCAGCATCGTCTCGATGGTTGCGCGGTACGTCGCTTCGGGATCCGCCGTGAGGACCATGCCCTGTAGCTCGAGGGCCACCGCGCCGTGCACGGTGCTCCAGATTTGCTGCGCGACCTCGCGCGGATCCGCCGCCACGATGCGGCCCGCGGCCGCCGCCGTTTCCACGATCCGGACGAGCTCGTCGAACGACGCGGCTGCATGCTCGGCGACCTCCGCTGAGCCGGACTCATGCGGGATGGCGGCCTCGAACATGATCGCGTAGAAGTGGCGGTTGCCGATCGCGAACTCCCGGTAGCGCAGGCCGGACGCGCGCAGCCGTTCCAGCAGGTCGGGCTCGCCGCGGCCCGCAACCGCGGCGCGCAGCCGGTCAAAACCCCAGATGAGCAGGGCGTCGACGAGCCCGTCCTTGCCTCCGAGGCGGTTGTAGACACCCATCGGGGCGATGCCCGCCTCGGCTGCGACCGCGCGGACGGTCACCGCGCCCGGCCCGTCCCGGACCAGCACTGCCTCTGCCGCGGAGACAAGCTCCCGCTCGATTTCGGCGCTGGGGGTCCGCGGCCGCCGGCCGGGTGCGGCGTTCGCAGGGCTCATGCCTGCCATCCTCTCGCCCCGCCGGTCACGTGTCCCCCTCGCTGCCGGTCCTAGGGTGGTTGACATTAATAGAACGTTGTTACATATTTATAGCACGTTGTTCTACAGAAGGTCTTGATGACTACAACGCTCTCCACCCCGTCCCAGCCGGACAGCCGGCGCTGGTGGATCCTCGCAGTGCTCTGCCTCAGCGTCCTGCTTGTCGTAGTGGACAACACGATCGTCAACGTCGCGCTGCCGACGATCAGCCGGCAGCTGTCGGCCTCGACTCAGGACCTGCAGTGGATCGTCGACGCATACACGCTTGTCTTCGCCGGCCTGCTGCTGGTCGGCGGGAACCTCGGCGACCGGCTCGGGCGGCGCCGCGTCCTGCAGGCCGGGCTGGCGCTGTTCGCGCTCACCTCGGTCGGCGCCGCGCTGGCCCGCAGCACAGGCGAGCTGATCGCCGGCCGCGCGGCCATGGGCGTCGCCGCCGCGCTCATCTACCCGGCCACGCTCGCGCTGCTGACCAGCACGTTCACCATCGCCCGCGAGCGCGCGACCGCCATCGGCATCTGGTCAGGCGTATCCGGCCTCGCCGTGGCCATAGGGCCGGTGACCGGCGGCCTGCTGCTCCGCCACTTCTCCTGGAGCTCGGTCTTCTACATCAACGTGCCGATCGTGATCATCGCCCTGACCGCCGGGCTGCGGCTGCTGCCCGAATCGCGCGACCCGAAGGCAGGCCGGTTTGACCCGCTCGGCGCGCTGCTGTCGGTGGCGGGCACCGCGCTGCTCGTCTGGACCGTCATCGAGGCGCCGCAGCACGGCTGGACGTCGGCTACCACGGCCGGCGGGTTCGCCGGGTCGCTGTTGATCCTGGCCGGCTTCGCCTGCTGGCAGCTCCGCCGGCCCGACCCCATGCTCGACGTGCGGCTGTTCACCAACCCGCGCTTCACCGCCGCGAGCGGCGCGATCGCGCTGGCCTTCTTCGGCCTCTTCGGGTTCATCTTCCTCATCACCCAGTACTTCCAGGTCGTCCGCGGCTACGACCCGCTCCGCGCAGGCGTGGCGACGCTGCCGTTCGCCATCGTGACGGGAGCGCTATCACCGGCCGCGATCGCGCTGATGAAGCGCACCGGGACCAAGGTGGTCGTGACCGCGGGCCTGGTGCTGATGAGCGCTGGGTTCCTGGTCGCCTCCGGATCGGCCGTGAACTCCGCCTACTGGGGCAGGATCATCACCGCCATGATCCTCATGGCGGCCGGCCTCGCGCTGACGGCCAGCCCGGCCACCGAGGCCATCATGGGCGCGCTGCCACCCGGCAAGGCCGGCGCCGGCTCGGCCGTGAACGACACTACCCGCGAGCTCGGCGGGACCCTCGGCGTGGCGATCGTCGGCTCCGTGATGAGCTCGGCCTACGGCAGCCACGTGCTGGCCGCGCTGACCCGGCTCGGCGCCCCGGTCGCCGTGATATCGGCCGCCCGGCAGTCTGTCGTCGCCGGCCTCGACGTCGCCGCCCACCTGCCACCGGGACTGCGGGACGCCGCAGCGGCAGCAGCCCGGCAGGCATTCATGGACGGCCTGCGGGCCGGCTCCCTGGTCGCCGCCGCCGCCACCACGGTGGCGGCCCTGGCCACCCTGGCGTTCCTGCCCGCCCACGCCCGCCAGCCCAGCGACGCCGCACAGCCCGAAGCCACGCCCGCCGAACTCGCCGGACACGGCGGCCCGACCACCCTGGCCAGCCACCGCTGACAAGGACATCAGCAGATCCCTGGCCGCGGGCGGTACCCGGTACCACCCCCGGCCAGGCGAGCCGCGACGCCAGGGACCCGGCGAGAAGACCGCCCCCCAGCGACTTCACCGCGGGCCGGGTTCACCAGCCCGGGCAGCACCGTCCTGCCCAGGGCGGCTAGCCTTACGGCCCCCAGCGGATTCCCTCAGCTGCCGGTCCAAACCTTGAAGTGCATGAACTCACCCCGGTGCGGGTCCCCCGCAGCAGCGGCCAGCCAGATCGCAAGACCGGTCCCGCAGCCAAGCCGTCCAGCGTCCGCACGGCTACCTCATCACCGAACCGCAGGTACGCCAGGCACGCATCAAGCTGCGGACCGCAGGCAACGAGCCGATCAGTGGAACCCAGGTCAGATACCGTGTGGTGTCCCCCGGCAGCAAGCTCTCGGAGCCCCCGCCGCAACGCCTCCCGGCAGCCTAAGCCCGGACCGGCCGACGGGCTATGCCAGATGTGCCAGCGGCGGCGAACGTGCCCCAAGCGGCGAAAGCCAGCCGGGGCTCAAACTCAAGGACAACCAGCCTGTTCAACGACAACCACGTTCATGGCTGACCAGCGTGCCATCAAGAGCCAATCCGTGCGGCTCACTGCCAGCCAGTCACGTCCAGAACGACGGTCAAACGACGGTCAGCCGATCTTGGAACCCAACCATATGAGTCCGGAACCACGCTCTGACCTGGTACTTCGGGTGGAGCTATGGGGATTCGAACCCCAGACCTCTTGCATGCATCCAGCGGCACCCCGTCCACCAGAGTATGCAGCCGCAGGTCACCGTCCTCCTGCGTCCCTGCAAGTCCACCTACGTCCGGGGCTGTTGCGGTACTTTCCTGCTGTACGATCCGATGCCCCCTCCCCCATGAGCTGAGCGCCCGGACGCCCGCTACTCGCGCCGCGTATCGCAGTGCCGAGTCGTGCCTGGGCCAACGCCCTGAGATCCCCTGCGGTCACGCTCCGACCTTACCCATCTGCCGATGAGCGAGCGGATCTGAGCGGGCCAATTGTTGGCGATGCCGGAGCTGATCTTGTGCGTTTCGCGGCGGTGCTCCGGAAGGCCAAATTGGCCCTGGTCGTGGAGGCAGCGAATTCGATGTGAGGCGGCGGAAGGCACACCGTGTGCTCGCGCGGGTTGAGGACCCCGCTGCCGTGGCGGAATTGCGTTGTGCCCTGCGCTGCGTTCCGGGGGCATCGAGGATGGACTGGATGACGCCCGGCCAGCCAACGGTGGCGCCTTTCGCCTCCGGGCGCAGGTACCTCGCGGCCGTCACTGTCCTTCGCCCTGGCC
>DAIRVB010000518.1:0-3669 GCA_036803065.1 Streptosporangiaceae bacterium | reverse complement strand
ATCAGGACCTGGCGCAGGGCTCCGGCCGGCCGGAGCCCTGCGCCAGGTCCTGATCGCCGACCAGCGCAGCGCCGCTCCCGACACCCCAGTCTGCGACCTCACTGTCCCCCTCAAGTGAAGACCGGGAGCGACTGGCGTGCTGCGGCTCGCCGGGCCCTCAGCTGATCGCCCCGCCGACCACGATCGGGTGGCCGTTGCTGTGGAAGAAGATGCCCGGGTAGCCAGCGGTCTGGAAGCCCTCGCTGGGGTTGTTGTGCAGCGTGGAGTCCTGGATGCTCAGGGTGCCGGTGGCGTCGTTGCTGACGAAGAAGATGGCGCCGCCGCCCCCGCGGGCGGTGTTGTCCTCGACCACCGTGCCGGCGACCGTCAGGGTGTACTGGTCCCCGTCGGTGTAGATGGCCGCGCCGCTGCCCCCGCCGGGGGTGCCGGCGCTGGCCTGGTCAGCCGTGGCTGGGTGAATCCATTCCGGCCGGGGCGCCGATCCCGAGCGCCTCGACCTGGCGGTATTCAACGACTGACGGGCCGGGCGGCAGCCGGCGGGTCAGCGCGAGCGCCACGACGGCCACCGCCGCCGCGGCGGCGAATGCCGCCATGACGCCGAGAGACACGCTCGTGCGGGCGCTCGCGGCCAGCGCCGCACCACCCACGCCGATGCCGATCGCCGTGCCGAGCACGTCGGACAGGTTGAGCGATGCCGACGCCCATCCTTCCCGGCCGGGCGGCGCCTCCCGCAGCATCATCAGCGAGATCGGCGCGTACGCCAGCCCCATGCCCAGGCCCGCGACAGTCCAGGCGGCCAGGCCCGCTGCCACCGGCACGCCCGGCTGCAGCATCAGGGCCATCCCGGCTATGCCGACCAGGATGATCACCAGCCCGGCCCGCACCAGGCGGCGCCCGGCCCACCTCTCGCTCAGCCGGGCCTGCGCCCAGGCGCCAGCGGTCCAGGCCAGCGTGGCGCCCGTGACGGCGATGCCCGCCACCACCGGGCTGCGGTGACGCACCACCGTGATCGACAGGGTCACGTAGGCGTCCGCGCCGAAGAACGCGAACGTCAGCAGCCCCCGGCTGAGGATCGTGGCCGGCAATCCGCGGCGCGCGGTCAGGGTGCCGGCTGGAACCAGCCGGCGCAGCGCGGGCAGCCCGGCGGCAGCGCCCGCCACGAGCAGGCCGCCGCCGACCAGGACGGCACCGGAACCGGCCGCGAGCGTGAGGCCGGCCAGGAACATCGCGGTACCGGCCGCCGCGGCGATGCCGTCGATGAGCCGGTGCTCCTCCGCCTGACGGGAGCCCGGCGGGCCGAGGCGGATCAAGGGCGGCACAGCAATCGACCCGGCGACCGCGACCACCGGCAGCAGCCCCAGGAACACCCATCGCCAGCCGAACACGTGCGCCACCTCGGCGCTGATGGCCGGCCCGGCCAGGCCCGGCGCGACCCAGGCCGTGGACAGCACCGCCATCATCCGGGCCCGAAGCGGGCCGGCGAGGCTGCGGCCGATCGAGACATAGGCCACCGCCGGCACCGCGCCAGCGCCCAGGCCCTGCAAAGCACGGCCCGCGACCAGCACCCCCATCGAGGGGGCGAGGCCGGCGATGGCCAGCCCGCACCCGAACACCACCAGCCCGGCAACGAACGGGATCGCCGGCCCGCGCCGGTCAGCCTCCCGGCCGGCGGCCACAATGCCGACCACGCTCCCCAGCATGAACGCGCTGAACACCCAGCCATACAGCCGGAGACCGCCGAGATCACGGGCGACAACCGGCATGACCGTCACAACCGCCAGCGCCTCCGACGCGACGAAGGTAACCGTCAGGACAAGCCCGGCTGTCAGCGCCCGCGTCTGCGGCGCCCACAGTCCCGGTGCCCGGCTATCACCCACCAGCCATCCCTCCGTCTGCCGTGCCGCTCTGCTGAGCCTAGGACCTCAACCGGGCTTGAGGTCCAGTCCACGGGTGCCCGGGCACAATGAGGGCATGGACCCATGCGAGCCCGAGGATCTGGCTGACTCCGGGACGGCGGAGATGGCTGGGTTGCCGCTGCGGCGCGCGGGCCGGGTCATTGTGCTCGACCCGGCTGAGCGTGTTCTGCTGCTGCGCTACGACGACGGCCCGCCGGCCGGGCCGCACTGGGCCACCCCTGGCGGGGGCCTGAACCCGGGCGAGTCCTATGCGGCCGCCGCGAGCCGCGAGCTCACCGAGGAGACCGGCTGGGACGACGTTGCCCTGCTGCGTGAGGTTCACCAGGCTGTCCGCATGTTGCAGCACGGTGACCGGACCGTCCGGCAGCACGAGCGTCATTTCCTGGCGCGCACTGACCAGGCCTGCCGCGAGCTGGGCGACGTCGCCGCGATGCACGCCTCGGATGGCATCGTCGCATGGCGCTGGTGGACGCTGGCCGAACTGGCCACGACGGCAGAAGTCATCTTTCCCGCCGGGCTCGCGGGACTGATCCGGGGCGCGCTCGGCCGCTAGGGTGGCCTGGGGAGGTGTCATGGACAAGGGCTTGGTCGATGAGGTTGTGGATATCGCCCAGCGGGTCGTGGCGAGCGGGGCGATATCGGCCAACGGGCATGGCAACGTGAGCGTGCGCGTCCCGGGGGCTGAGGAGATCTACTTCACCGCGGGCTCGTCGCTGCGCAACCACCCCGCCTCGGCTGTCGTCCGGCTCGGCCTGGACGGAGTCCTGCTGGAGGGCCAGCTGCCGCCCATCCAGGGCGCCGTGGTGGCCATGCACACAGCCATGTATGCCGACAACCCCGAGGTCGGCTGTGTCCTGCATACCCACTCGCCGTACGCCACCGCCTACGCGGTCGCGCACCGTCCGATCGGCTGCTGGGTGGAGGCACTAGCGATGTTCGGCCTGGCGTCGGGGGTGCCGGTGGCCGGCTATGGGCCGCGCGGGTCCGACCAGGCGGTGGCCGGCATCCGCGCCGCGGTCACCCCGGGAGTTCCCGCGGTGCTGCTGGCCAACCACGGGGTGCTGGTCTTCCACCGCACCCCGGAACTGGCCATCATGGTTGGCGGCGTGGTCGAGGAGGCCGCCCAGGCGGGCATCAACGCGAGCAGTCTCGGCGGCCCCGTCGAGATCCCGGCCGAGCTTCGGGCCGCGGCCCTGCAGCGCGCCATGATCTTCGACAGTCAAGGAACGGTGCACGCCTAGAGTGCCGCGCTGCCACCCGGCCTTCATCAGCGTTCTGGTGACAGCGGCGGGCGCGATCGTCTGGATCACCGTCTTTCCGCGGGTCGGCACCGACCTGTCGGCCGCGCTGGCCCGGGCCGGCTGGGCGCGCGACTACCCTGGCTCGGCCTATCTCTTCAGCTGGTACGGCGGCATCCATCCAGCGAGCTACTCGCTCCTGGCGCCCTATCTGCTCGCGGCCATCGGCACCCGGCTGGCCATGGCGATCGCGGCGGTGGTCTCCGCAGGCCTGCTGACAGTGCTGCTGGTCCACCGTCGGGTGCCCCGGCCTCGTCTGGCGGCGCTGTGGGTGGCCGTTGCCCTCTGGACCGAGTTGTCGGCCGGCCGGGCCGCCTTCACCCTGGCGCTTGCCCCGGCGGTGGGCTGCGTCGTGGTCGCCGGTGGCGGCCCGCGGGGCTGGGCCCGGCTGCCCGCCGCCGCGGGCCTGGCCTTGCTGAGCGGCCTGATCAGCCCGGTCGCTGCGCTCTTCCTCG
>DAIRVB010000517.1:0-3674 GCA_036803065.1 Streptosporangiaceae bacterium | reverse complement strand
GTCCACGCAAGTCCCGTAGGTGCCCTCCTGGATGCGCTGCAGTGCATTCAGCACCTCGGCGCGCTGGAAGCCAGCCGAGGCGAGCACGGCCCCGTTGCGATCAGTCTCGGACAGCCTCTTCCACGCGTCCGCCGGATCCTGCGGGTACTCCGGCACGTGGGCAAGCTTCGGGCCGGTACCCTCTAGCATCGATATTGATCGGTCGAGTTCGTGGCGGGCCACTTCCAGGCGCTCGCGCGCGACGACGGTATTCACGAGATTGTTCATGCGGTACCGCCAGAGGCCAGGCCTGGACGCAGGCGCCGTAGTGCCGCCGTACCCTCCGTCGCCCGGGCGAGTGCGACCCGTGCCCGCACGGCACCGTCCGGGCTGAGCCGGTAGTAGCGGCGGCGCGGTCGGCCCTGCTCGCGCGGATCAACTGCCTCCCACCGGGATTCGAGCCAATCGGCCTTCTCCAGCCGGGCCAAGATCGGATGAATGGTGCCGCTCGGCAGCCCTGCCTTGGCGCAGATCTCCAGGCCGTATAGCTCGTCTGCGGGATGGTCGAGTAGTGCACGCAGGACGAGCTGGGTAGTCTGCGTCATCCGCGGGTCAGGTGATTCAGGGGCCACGGTCGAACTCTACCAAGCCCCCTAGGTAGAGGTCAATCAAGTACTGGAATGGAGCAGGCGGGCCGTGCGCGCCGATGGTCAATCTCCCCTGATCCGCTTGTGCACTGCTACCCACCCACGAGATCGGCGCTGGCGTATGTACGCTCGGGCGTCGAGAGCCCCTCCAAAGGCAGTCCCGAGGACTGTACTGGCCATGATGCACGCAACCCCGGTGATGCCTGATGTGGCTGCGCCGGCGACGGCACTGATTAGCAAGCCCCCGGTCGTATGGCGGACCGGTGTAGTGATCTTCTCGACCGAGACCGCGCTCGCCAAGTGCTTTTCGTATGCGTGATGGACTGCAGCCTCGATATCTCCCGATGCAGCCTCCGCGGCCGCCTCCTCTTCGACTTCCCTCAGAACTGCCCGGAATCTAACCATGTTCGGATCACGACGCAGGACTGCGATGGCCGACCACGACCAATCACCAACGGCAGGGAAGATGACGGGAACCGCGTAACCGCAGATGTTCCATCCGTCGTCACTGAAGCGCTGAGCTACAACTCTCTGGTGGAACGGGTCGATGGCGGCCGCGAAGCCTGAAGCAGTAGCGAGTGCCAGATCACGGTTGACGTTCTTGATCACCGTATTGCGGACGTAGCGGACGGGAATTGCGCGTTCTAGCGAAGGATTCCGCTCGTCAACCCGAGTCCATTGATCTGCAAACTGCTTGACGCTTCCGACCGGATCGGGGCTCTTGACGAACTCTACCCAGTCCGTGCCAGGCGGGAACTCATCGGCGAAAGGGTAGAGCGTCGCGACCCACGAAATCGTGGTGTCCGAGGACACGGCAGAGTGCATGGTTGCGGGTGGGACACCAGGAGTGTCCTCCATGCCGACAGCAAGCTGGAATGGGGTCCTCTCGGCTGCATGCCGTGCGGCTGCCGTCTGCCAGCGAGGCGACTCCTGCGCATCGAAGGGCACAACCACGCTGAAGGACAGGCTGGGCCCCGCGTCCAGTCTCAGCACCCCACCCTCAAGGAGAAGCCGATCGAACAGAATGCTGGCGTACTTGAGCCGCCGGCGGAACGCAGCCACGGGCGCACCGGCAAGAAGAGTGTTCCCGTTAGAACGGAGCGGCACGAGAAGGGTTGATTCGTCCTCAGGCATGGACTATGAGCGTAGACCCGAACGCAGGAGTGGCGGTCGGATGTCGTCCGGTCAGGAAAGGGGCGGCCCAAAAATCCGGCCCCTGGGAGCGCGAATGTAAGGAGCCCTGATCGGACCACGCAACGGCTGGACAATCGGAGGTGGTGTCGTCACCGCGGTGCCGCCGTTGCTGAATTCAGCGCCACCGACGTGACCCGGGTCGGCCTCCTGATGCATGTGCAGCGGGTCGTCCCCGGACGCCAAAGGCGGGACTGCGCCGGGCGCCGCCACCGGCCAGATGGCGGCCGACACGCTGGGCGCCTGGAAAGGGACTGCGGCCTGCTGGACCGCTGAGCCGTTCCCACACACCGCACAGGCGGCTAGGAGCACTCCGCTGCCGAAGCTCACGACGGCCCTGGCAAGGTGGCCGCACTTCTCGCATCGCATGTTCACGCGCTGATTACTCCTCCGCGACCTGGAACGCGCACCGAGCGCGTCCACGAACGAATGTGCAATCCCGTGTGCAAGATGATCATGTGCAGGACGCTCCCTTGCACGTCAGAGCTATAACGGCGGGTGAGCCGGCCTGTAGGCCGGGTTATGACGACAGCACTTTCCTGACCTGCCGGAGTATCACCATGTAGCGGCTGAGCAGCGGGAACGTGTCCACCGACGCCCGCGCCCATCCACGCAAATCCATAGCTGATGTGTATAGGACGTGTACTGAGCTTGTTATTTAACCTCGGCTGTCCGGGCATGCGGAGATCGCTGATCTTGTCCGGCGTGTCGCCGTGATGTAGGACGGCCACCGCGTGATCATCTTCGGGTTCTGACCAAAGATCCCGGGATGAAGGCGGTGGCCGTGGCATTCAGTATGGCGTGGCTTGAGGTTCCGGTCGAGGACCTGGCGCTGGGGCGGCTGGATGCCTTCCGCGGCGAGTTGTATGGGTGCCTGACTGCGCGGGCGGATGCGCTGTTCGAGCTTGGCGATGCGCTGCTGTGCGCCGAGGGGCCGGTGAAGACCCTGGTCGGCCTGTCGCTGGCGCCAGAGTACCGGCGCGGGCACGGCGCGCTTTATGACGCGGTGGGCCATGGCCGGGTTGAGATCGGGCGGCTGCGCCGGGCGGTGGCCGGGCTGCCGCTGCCGCGGGCGGCTGACGGGCGCCTGATGCTGGCGGTGGATGTGAGCAACTGGCTGCGGCCGGGCGCGGCGACCAGCCCGGACCGGCTGTTCTGCCACGTGTACGGGCGGGGGAAGGGCAACGCGCAGATGATCCCGGGCTGGCCCTACTCGGTGGTCGCCGCCCTGGAGCCGGGCCGCACCTCCTGGACCGCGGTGCTGGACGCGGTCCGCCTCGGCCCCGACGATGACGAGACTGAGGTGACCGCCACGCAGGTCCGCGACGTGGTCACCCGGCTGATCGCGGCCGGCCAGCATCAGGAAGGCGACCCGGCCATCCTGGTCGTCTTCGACGCCGGATACGACGTGACCCGGCTGGCGTACCTGCTCGCTGACCTGCCCGTGGAGCTGCTGGGCCGGCTCCGCTCGGACCGGGTGCTGTATTTCCCCGCCCCGCGGCGCCCGCCCGGCGCGAACGGCCGCCCGTCCCGCCACGGGCCGGAGTTCAGCTTCGCCGACCCGGGCACCTGGCCGGACCCGCCGGTCACGACCGTGACCGAGACGACCCGGTACGGCACCGCCGTGGCTCAGTCCTGGGACCGGCTGCATCCGCGGCTGACCAGCCGGGCCGCCTGGGAGCACCACGACGGCCAGCTGCCGGTCATCGAGGGGACCTTAATCCGGCTCACCGTCGATCACCTGCCCGGCGACCGCGCCCCGAAGCCGGTGTGGCTGTGGTGGTCAGCCACCGGCGCCGCGCCCGCAGACGTGGACCGGTGCTGGCAGGCGTTCTTGCGCCGGTTCGACATCGAGCA
>DAIRVB010000516.1:0-3681 GCA_036803065.1 Streptosporangiaceae bacterium | reverse complement strand
GATGGGAGCTGCGTCAGCGCGACCACCCCCGCGGCCAGCGCGGCCACTGCGCCGCCCACCAGAACGGCGCGCCCCCGGCGCCACCGAGGCGGGCGGCCCCGGCCAGGTCCCAGCGCTGGCAGCGCGGCTGTCGGCGGTTTCGCGCTGTCCGTGGCTACCCCGGAGCCGGCCGCTACCCCGGAGCCGGCCGCCAGCCCGGAGGCGGCCGGCAGCCCGGAGGCGGCCGCCAGCCCGGACTCGGCATCCGCCTCGGAGTCGGCCACCTCCTGCGCGCGGCCAGCGGGGATCTGCCGGGACATCACGGCGACGTGGGCCGCGCTCGGCCGGTCCTGCGGGTTCGCTCCCAGGCAGGCTGCCCACAACACGCCCAGGCTCGCGGGCACCGGGTCGGTGGCGCCGGAGCCGTGCATGCCGGCGCCCGGCGCGCTGCCGGCGATCCCGGTCAGGCACGCGACGAACACCACGCCGAGCGAGTACATGTCGGCTGCCGCGGACGCCGGGCCGCCACTGGCCAGCTCGGGCGCAGGATAGGCGAGCGGGCCGGTGCCGGGCGCGCCCGGCACCGGCCCCCGCAGCGCCGCGAGACCAAAGTCGGTGACCTTCACGCCGGCCGGACCGAGCACGATGTTCGCGGGCTCGATGTTGCCGTGCGCCGCGCCCGCCCGGTGCGCCACCGCCAGGGCGTCGGCCACGGTTCCCAGGATGCGCAGGGCCTCGGCGGCCAGCAGCGGGCCTTCGCCGAGGCGCTGCTGCAGAGTCTGGCCGGGGACCAGTTCCCTGACGACGTAGGGGACCATGATGCCAGCGCCGAGGTCGCGTTCACCGTACTCGTAGACCTGGGCGATCGCCGGGTGCGACAGTGCCATCACCGTCCTGGCCACCAGCCGGAACCTCGCATGTGCCACGGCGTCGCCGACCTGGTACGCGGGCAGCGTTTTGACCGCCACCTCGCGGCCGGAATCTTCATCAACAGCTCGCCATACGGCGCCTGGGACGCCGACGGCTATCGGCTCGACGAGCCGCAGCCGGCCGTCGAGAACCGATCCCACCCCCAAATGATTCACGCACCCGAGTCTGCCCGAATGAATTAACCGATGCGACCATTGTGGCAATCCTCAACAATGGCCGCGCGGGCCGGGCCGCCGACGATCCGCGCGGGCAGGCTCCGACCAGCATGGCCAGCCGCGCGCCAGCACGGAATGTTGCGCGGTCAACTATCGTTAGGCTGGAGGTAGGTAGAGCCTTAGTGGAGGAGATACCATGCCCGCCGTCACCGCAGAAGACATCCTCGTCCTGCCACGGGTGCGGGATCCGGATCCCGCTACCGCGGTCAGCCGGCCGGTGGTCTCGGTGACCACCGCACCATCCGGCTTCGAAGGCGAGGGCTTCCCGGTACGCCGGGCGTTCGCCGGAGTGGACCTGGCCCGGCTCGACCCGTTCGTGCACATGGACCAGATGGGCGAGGTTGACTATGCGCCGGGTGAGCCGAAGGGCACGGCCTGGCATCCACACCGCGGCTTCGAGACCGTGACTTACATCATTGATGGCGTATTCCGGCACCAGGACTCCAACGGCGGCGGTGGCCTGATCACCAACGGGGACACCCAGTGGATGACCGCCGGCGGCGGGATCCTGCACATCGAGGAGCCGCCAGAGGAACTGGTGGTCAGCGGTGGGCTGTTCCACGGGTTCCAGCTCTGGGTCAACCTGCCCGCCCGGCTCAAGATGACCAGCCCGCGCTACCAGGACATCCGGGCCGGCCAGGTGGCGCTGCTGTCATCTCCGGACGGGGGCGCCCTGGTCCGGCTCATCGCCGGTGACCTGGCGGATCACCAGGGACCGGGCGTCACCCACACGCCCATCACCCTGCTGCACGTGACGCTCCAGCCAGGTGCGCAGATCCGGCTGCCCTGGCGGGCCGACTTCAACGCGCTGGTCTACGTGCTGGGCGGTTCAGGAACCGTCGGGCCGGAGCAGCGCCCCGTGCGGACCGGCCAGCTGGCCGCGTTCGGCGCTGGTGACGTGATCACCGTCGCGGCGGACCCCACGCAGCAGGGCCCCGGCCGCGAACTGGACATCCTCGTCCTCGGTGGTGAGCCCATCAGGGAGCCCGTGGCCGCCTACGGCCCGTTCGTGATGAACACCAGGGACGAACTGGTCAAGGCGTTCGAGGACTTCCAGGCCGGCCGCCTCGGCAGCGTCCCGGCCGCCCGCAGCCCCATCCCCCAGGAGCCGCACCCCGGCCACGACGTCCTGTAAGGCCGTAGCACACTCGGTTGACATCTCCGAAAAACGTCCGAGTGCCCGGGGGCAGGCCGCATTCGTATACGCAGATGTTGTCGCTGGATGTACACTGGGGATGGCTTTCTGTGGACAGCGGGGAGGTCTGATGTCAACGACCCAGATAGAGCTTGACCAGGAGTTGCTGAGCCAGGCCGCGACGATACTCGGCACCACAACCAAGAAGTCGACGGTTAATGAGGCGCTGCGCAGGGTTGTGCAGGAAGAGCTTCGCCGACGGCATGTCGACGAACTTGCCGACGGCGCTCTACCTGACCTGGCGGATCCGGCTGTGATGGACTCTGCGTGGCGGTAGCGCGCTACCTGGCCGACAAGAGCGTCTGGGCTCGCCTAGCCCAGCCGGCGGTTCGTGCGGCCATCGCACCGCACGTGGATCGCGGCCTCATCGGGACCTGTCCGATCATTGACCTTGAGATCCTCTACAGCGCGCGCAACGGTCCCGAGCACGATCACTTCCGTACTCAGCGCGAGGCATTCGAGTATTTTCCGATGACTGACGAAATCGCCAGGCGAGCCATCGAGGTCCAGGGACTTCTCGCCCACCGCAGTCAGCACAGATCGGTATCCATCCCGGACCTGATTGTTGCCGCGACCGCGGAAAGGTACTCGCTGACTGTGCTGCACTACGACGGCGACTACGACCGCCTCGCGGCGATCACCGGGCAGCCGACCACATGGGTGGTACCTCGCGGGACCGCCGACGGCGGTCGCTGAGCGCGTCGCTAGCGGCTCATCCGGCCGCTTCGAATGCTCCGTCGGCCAGGATCGCCGCCACCTCACAGGTATCGACCTCGGATGCGAGCACGACGTCGGGCCAGCGGTCACCGTGGCCGCACGGCGGGCTAGCGGCGCCGGGCCTCGAATATGAAGCAGCCGAATTCGACGGCCCGGATATGAACGAGCGCCACCTCCGGATCAGCGAAGATCCCGGCGAGCACCGCCTCGGCGGACGAGGCATCACTGGCCTCGCCCAGACCGAACAGCCTGCCGGCCAGGATCCGGCCGTCCGCCGAGTAGGAACGGAACACGCGGTGGGAGCCGGCCAGCGGCTCCGGGTAGCCCGGGCTAGCCGGGCCGGCGCACGGCCCGGCGTGGATGAAGACCGGGCCGGTCTCCTCATAGGGACCCGGATCGGCGCCCGTTTCGCGGGCCCAGCGGCGCAGCGGGGCGTACGAGACCAGGGCGACCCGTTCGCCTGGCGAAATTGGGCGCAGGCAGCAGCGGAGCGGACTGCCGCCCTCCTCATCCACCAGCAGCCACGGTGCGGCTCCGGAATCATCGCGCTGCCTCAGTTCGTCGAGCACGTCCGGGGCGATGGCCCGTATCTCGTAGGCCGCTGCCGTCCCGGCCTGCGTCCCGGCCTGCGTCCCGGCCTGCGTC
>DAIRVB010000515.1:0-3710 GCA_036803065.1 Streptosporangiaceae bacterium | reverse complement strand
ATCGAGGTTCGGTCCTCCGCCGGGTATCCCGAACAGCAGCCGTGTCCCGGCCGCACACAGCGCATCGACGATGGCGGCCGCGGTGCGCTGCGACGGGGACCTGTCCTGGCTGGTTCGCTCGTGGCTGGTCGCTCGGGGCCGGGCACCTCGCGTGCACGCCCCCGCATCAGGTCGCCGGTCACGGCGTGCCAGGGCCCGGGCGGGAGCTGTCCACCCGTCCGCGCAGCTGGAGCCGGTAGGAATAGCGGTCCGGATTGAAATGGTTGATCGCGAGTTCCAGCGGGCGCAGGTCGCGGTCGCGGTACAGCCGGTCGATGCGCAGCACTGGCAGGCCGGCCGCGCAGCCCAGCCGCCGGGCGATGTCGGCGGTGGCCGCCACCGCGGTGGTGTTCTGCAGCGCGCCATGGATCGGGTGATCGCTGACCCGCTCGACGAGACTGATCACGGTGAGCCGGGCGCGGGCACCGGGCTCCGTGAGGGCAGCCAGCTCAGGAAGCTCCCGGAGGCTGCGGCCGAGCTGCATCGGGAGGTGGACGCGGGTGTAGCAGAACGGCACGTTCTCGTGCAGCCGCAGGAAGGACATGGTCATCACGGTGTCGTCGGCGACGCGCAGCTGGTCGGCGACCTCCAGGCTGGCCAGCACGTGCAGTGGCTCCACGACCTGCATCTCGGTGTCCAGCGAAAGGGCCATCAGGTCATCGACGCTGCCGAAGGACCGCAGGTACTTCCCGTCACCGGGCACGGCGAACGTGCCCCGCCCGCGCACCCGGTAGATGACACCTTCGGTGACGAGTTCCTGGAAGGCCCGGCGCACCGTCTGCCGGCCCAGCCCCGTGGCAGTGACAATTTCCGCCTCAGTAGGCAGCCGCTGTCCAGCCGGGTACCGGCCGGCCGCGATCGCCTGGCGTAGGTCGGACGCCACCTGGCGGTACGCGGTGACCTCGCCGGACCCTTCAGGGACGGCTCGCAGCGAGGTGCGGACGGCTCTGGCCTCCACCCGGTGGCTCCTGCCCCGTAGTTTGACGGTTCGTTTAGACGGCCATATTGCGACTGTTGAGGGTCCCCGTCAAGGCGGCGGCCAGTATCGCCCAACGCCGCGCACCGTTGGCCAGGCCAGCGAACAGCCGCACCTTGACACGGTTGACGTCCGCGGGCTTACTGGATCAGCGGGTCGATTTGGCCGGTCTAATCGACCCGCCCACCGGAACCGGTCAACGGCCAGGAATGGAGATGTGGTGACGGAGCCGCTCGTGACGTCCGCGCTCGCCGACCTGGCGGCTACCGGCCGCCCGGGGCCCTCCGAGCGGGCGCGGGCCCGGCTGCTGCTGGCGGACTATGTCGCCGTGGCGACCGCCGGTGCCACCGCCGACTCGGCCCGGCTGGCGAGAAACGCGCTGCTGGCCGGATCGGCCGGGCCCGCCCTCGTCCTGGGGACCGGTCAGTCCGCGGCGCCGCGGGACGCGGCGCTGCTCAACGGGATCAGCGCGCACAGCCTCGAGCTCGACGACACCCACGAGCCCTCCAGCTCCCATCCCGGCACCGTCATCTGGTCGGCATTGCTCGCGGCGGGCGCCGCGGCCCCGCCGACCATGGCCGCGGTGCTGGACAGCGCGGTCGTCGGGTACCAGGTGATGGCCAGCCTCGGTGAGCTGCTCGGCCCCGCGGAGCTCTACCGGCAGGGGGTGCACCCGACCGCCGTCTGCGGCGTATTCGGCGCCGCGGCCGCCGTGGGGCGGCTGATGGCCCTGGACGCGGAGGGGATCCGCCGGGCCTTCGGCATCGCCCTGAGCATGTCCGCAGGCAGCATGGCCTACCTGAGCGATGGTGCCTGGACGAAGCGGCTCCATTCCGGGACCGCGGCCGCGGGCGGCATCCTCGCCACCGAACTCGCCGCGGGTGGCTTCACCGGTCCGCTGGCCGCCTTCGATGATCGCAGCGGCCTCATGCACATTTACGGAGGCATCCGCCCGCGCGCCCACGCCGAGGCCGTGCTCCGGCACGCTGGCGGGCTCCGGGCCGTGCATGAGACGAGCGTGAAGTTCCATCCCTGCTGCCGTTACATGCACGGCGTCATGGACCTGCTGGCTACGTACCGCACCGGCGGCGGGCGCGTCGAGGGCCTCACGCGAATCGACTGCGGCGTGCTCAGCGGCGGGATGAGCCTGGTCGGCCGGCCCCTGGAGCGCAAGAAAGCCGTCACCAACATGGTCGACGCGCAGTTCTCCATGCCTTTCGGCGCGGCTCTCACGCTCACCCGGGGCACCTCGTCGCTCGCAGACTTCCAGAACGCCCGCCGGGTGGCGCCCGAGCTTCAGCAGTGGATGGACCTGACCGATGTGCACACCAGCGCCGCGCTGGACGCGGCCTACCCGGCCCGGTGGGGTGCCGAGGTGGCGCTGAGTTTCGCCGACGGCGAGCTCGTGGAGCTGCGCACCGCCGCGTTCCGGGGCAGCCCCGAGTGGCCCGCTGGCCGCCCCGAGATCGCCGGGAAGGCGGCCGAATTGCTCGGCGAGACGGCCGCGGACCGGATGCTGACGGCGCTGGACGCTCTGGATGACGGCAAGCCCATGCATCTCGCCGACCTGGCTGGCGTTTCGCCGGCCGCGGCGGGCTAGGACGTATCCCAGGGAGCAGAAGCGACCACGCCCACCGATGGCCAGGCCGGCGCCGTCGGCCGGCCGCTGGACGGGATGCTGGTGGTGGCGTCGAGCAGGCTGTGGCCGCACCGTTCGCCACCCGGCAGCTCGCCGATCTCGGCGCACGGGTCATCAAGATCGAACGTCCGGGCCGGGGCGACTTCGCCCGCGACTACGACAGCGCCGCCGGCGAAGGCATGCACAGCAGCTGACCAGGCTTACCGGCCAGCCACCGTCCCGCAAGGATGCGCGGCACGCCACCATCGTCCCCTACGGCGACTACGTGACGGCCGGCGGTGACAAGGTGCGGCCAGCTCGTCCTCGTCGAAGAGCAGGACATCGTCTACCGCGGTATTCCGCGCCGACGCGGTGGCGTTGCAGCGTTTCTCCGCCACGACCAGCACCCGCTCCGATAGACCGGGCCGACGGCGGTGGGCCCTGGCCGACAAGCCAGGGCCCACCGCCGTCATGACACTGCGGACGAGGCGTCCTACTCGGTGCCGAACGACTTGATCTCTTCGACTTCCGTCTCGCTGAGCTCCTTGGGCTTCTCGCCCTGGGCCAGCTTGGCTTCCTGCACCTGCTGCCTGATGTCCTCGACGATTTCCGGATTGGCCAGGGTGGTGACATCGCCGGTGTCGGTGAAGTTGGAGATGGCGGCGATCACCCGGCGCATGATCTTCCCCGAGCGCGTCTTCGGCATGTCAGCGACGATCCACACATTCTTCGGCCGGGCGATCTTGCCGATCTCGACCTCGATGGCCCGGGTGACCTTCTTGGCCATCTCGTCACCCGGGGGGGATCCGGGCTTGAGCGAGACGTACATCTCGACCGCGCGGCCACGGATGTCGTCAACCACCGGCACCGCGGCCGCTTCCGCGACCTCGGGCACGGTCAGCGCCGCCGACTCAAGCTCCTTGGTGCCCAGCCGGTGCCCGGCCACGTTGATCACGTCATCGACGCGGCCGAGGATCCGGTAGTAGCCGTCGGGCGCCCGGACCGCACCATCGCCGCAGAAGTACGGCCAGGCGTGCCAGTCCTTGCTGTCCGGATCCTTGTTGTACTTCTCGTAGT
>DAIRVB010000514.1:0-3721 GCA_036803065.1 Streptosporangiaceae bacterium | reverse complement strand
GCCGCGCCAGCGCGGCGAACCAGGCCCGGTCGGCCGGCTCGTACCGCACCCGGCCGGCGTGCCGGCGCAGTACCGCGTCTCGTGCCGTAGTACCAGCAGCTCAGCATCCTTCGCCAGGTCCCTGCGGAACACCAGGACGGCCAGGCCGAGTACCCGGCACGTGAGCAGGTAGACGATCTTGAGCAGCACCCGGCAAGCCAACCATCACCACGTCAAGCCTGCTGGCGATAGCGCAGGTCAGCCACTCAATCGAGTATTCGAGCGGTACACGGCCGGCCGGGGTCATTTAGGCCCAGCATGTCGAGCCCGAGGTCGAGCGCGGGGCTTGAGTGAGTGAGGGCGCCGACGGCAATGAAGTCGACGCCGGTTTCCGCCACCGCTCTCGCTGTCTCCAGCCGCAGCCCCCCGCTGGCTTCCAGGCGGACCTCGGCGTGCCGCCGGGCCAGGGCGACCGCGGCACGCAGGTCATCCAGGCCCATGTTGTCGAGCAGGATGAGCCCGGCGGCCGCGGCCAGGGCCTCGCGGACCTGTGCCAGGCTGTCGCATTCGACTTCGAGCGGCAGGCCGGGAGCGGCGGCGCGCACCGCGCGGATCGCCGCCGTGATCCCGCCGGCCGCCGCCACATGGTTGTCCTTCACCAGCACGGCGTCGCCAAGTCCCATCCGGTGGTTCACTCCGCCGCCGCAGCGCACGGCGTACTTCTCGAGCTGGCGCAGGCCCGGGGTCGTTTTGCGGGTGTCACGCACCGCGACATCGGTGCCCGCCAGGGCGTCGGCCCACGCTCTGGTCGCTGTAGCGATCCCCGACAGGTGCGTAACGAAGTTGAGCAAGGTCCGCTCGGCCCCGAGCACCTCCCGCAGCGAGGCCCGGATCCGGAGGACCTCGGTACCGGGATCGACCCGGTCGCCATCGGCGCGCAGCGGCTGCGCGGCGTCTGGCGCTACCCCGGCCGCGTCGAGGACGGCGAGGGCGACCGGCAGGCCGGCTATCACCCCTGGCTGCCGGGCCACCACGCCGGCCGCGGCCCATGCGCCAGGCGGGACCGTCGCGGCCGAGGTGAGGTCCGGCCCGTAACGGAGGTCCTCGTCGAGTGCGCCGCGGACGACCCGCTCAGTGTCCGCCGGCTCCAGCCCGGCGGCGCGCAGTGCCCCGGCGACGGATACGTGCAATGTCATGCGCTGGCCCGGATGCCGGACCGGACGGCGCCGGCCATCCGCAACCGCCCTTCCAGGACGTGCAGCACCGTGTGCCGGGCCCGGGCATCTGAGGCGGCCGGGACATTCCGCCACCGGTGGCAGCCCCGGCTCTCCACGCGGGCCAGCGCGGCGGCGGCGACCAGGGTGGACACGGTGTGCAGGCTGGTCGCCTCGACTCCCGCGAGGTCCAGGCCGTCGCCTCCCGCCGAGGCCTGCTCCAGCATCCCCAGGAGAAGCTCCAGGCCCGCACGGTCTCGCAGCACCCCGGCGTGGCGGGACATGGCCGCGGCCAGGGCGGCCCGGCCTGCCGGGCTCATCCCTGGCCCGGCGGGCGGGAGCCGCAGGCTGGCCGCTGGCCTGGGCAGGTCCCGGCCGAGCAGGTTGCCGACGCGACGCCCCGCGATCAGGGACTCGGTCAGCGAATTGGAGGCCAGCCGGTTGGCGCCATGCACCCCGGTCGACGCGGCTTCCCCGACGGCGTAGAGGCCCGCGACGCAGGTCCGCCCGTCCATGTCGGCCCGGATGCCGCCGCAAGCATAGTGCGCGCCGGGGGCGACCGGGATGGGCTCGATGACCGGGTCGATCCCCCGCGCCCGGCAGGCAGCGGTCACCGTAGGAAAATCCCCCTCCAGCACGGCACGGCCCAGTGCTGTGGCATCGACCCACAGGTGATCGGCGGGCCCGTCGCCACGCCCCATCCGTTGCTGCATGGCCGCCGACACGACGTCCCGGGGAGCCAGGTCACCGAGCGGATGGCGGCCGGCCATGACGGGGCGGCCGGCCGCGTCCACCAGCACCGCCCCGGCCCCGCGCAGGGCCTCGGTAATCAGCGGGCACTCCCCGCGCGCCGATTCCTGCCACAGCACCGTCGGGTGGAACTGCACGAACTCGACGTCGCGCAGTTCGGCTCCCGCGCGGGCCGCCAGCGCGAGCCCGTCGCCGGTCAGCCCGGCCGGGTTGGTGGTCGTCACGAACGCCTGGCCGAAGCCGCCCGTGGCCAGAACGACCGCCCGCGCCAGCACCAGTCCCGGGCGCAGTGCCCGGCCATCGCCGCCGGCCATCCCGACCAGCAGCCCGCCGACCGAGCCGCGCTCGTCGGTCAGCGCGTCCAGGGCGACGCCCTGGGTGAGGATCTCGACGGAGCTGCTGAGCAGGGCAGCCCGCAGTATCCGGTGCACCTCGGCCCCGGCTGCGTCACCTCCGGCGTGCACGATCCGGCGGCGGCTGTGCCCTCCCTCCAGGTGCAGCGGGCTGCGCTCCAGCCGGGCACCCAGCGCGGCCAGCCGGGCGATCTCACCGGGGGCCTCGGCCACCAGCGTCGCCACGGCAGCCGGGTCGCACAACCCGGCACCCGCGTCGAGCGTGTCCCGCTGGTGCAGTGCCGCACTGTCGCCGGGGTCGATCGCGGCAGCCAGGCCTCCCTGGGCCAAGGGCGTCGCGCCCCCGCCGAGATCTTCCTTGCTGACCAGCAGCACCCGCCGGCCGTGACCCGCGGCGGCCAGGGCGGCGCTCATCCCGGCCGCGCCCGACCCGACCACCACCAGGTCGGCATCCCGCTCCCATAGTGACTGCGACCTGGGCAGGTAACGCAGCCGCGGCGCGCTCACTCCGCTGCCGCCGACGGCGTCCCGACGGCGATCATAGCCTGCACGGCCTGGCGAGCCCGGGCGGCCACATCGGCTGCGACCCGCACCTCCTCCACCCCGTCGCGCAGGCAGCGGAGCAAGGCAGCGGGAGTCGTCATCTTCATGTACCGGCATACGGCGCCCGGGTTGACCGGCTCCCACCGCACCGTCGGGTTGGCCCGGCGCAGCTGATGCAGCATTCCGGTCTCCGTGGCCACGAGCACGGCAGGCGCGGTGGTGGTGCGGGCGGCCTCGAGCATGCCCCCGGTGGACAGCACCCTGGTGCGGCTGGCCGGCAGGTCGCCGGTGCCCGCCTGCCACAGCGCGGCGGTCGAGCACCCGCACTCGGGATGGATGAACAGCTCGGCGCCGGGCTCGGCCTCCGCCTTGCGGCGCAGGTCGGCCGGGCTGATGCCGGCATGGACGTGGCACTCGCCGAGCCAGACATGCATGTTGTCGCGGCCGGAGGCACGGCGCACGTGGGCTCCGAGGAACTGGTCGGGCAGGAACAGCACCTCCTGGTCGGCCGGCAGGGACGCCACGATCGCCGTCGCGTTGGCTGAGGTGCAGCACACATCGGACTCGGCCTTGACCTCGGCGCTGGTGTTCACGTAGGCCACCACCGCGGCACCGGGGTGCTCGGCCTTCCACGCCCGCAACTGCTGCGCGGTGATGCTCTCGGCGAGCGAGCAGCCGGCCCGCGAGTCCGGGATCAGCACGGTCCGGGCGGGGGCGAGGATCTTGGCCGTCTCCGCCATGAAGTACACCCCGGCGAACACGATGACGCTCGCCGTGCTCGCCGCGGCGAGCCGTGACAGGGCGAGCGAGTCGCCGACGTGGTCGGCGACATCCTGGAGCTCCGGAAGCTGGTAGTTGTGGGCGAGGATCACGGCATCGCGC
>DAIRVB010000513.1:0-3737 GCA_036803065.1 Streptosporangiaceae bacterium | reverse complement strand
ACGCCGCGAGGTTCGCCCAGTTCTCCTCGACCAGCCAGTTGTTCCTGCCCGGCGGGCAGCTTCCCGCGGTCGGATCGATTTTCCGTAATCCGCAACTGGCGGGCACCTACGCCGAAATCGGGCAGCGGGGCGTCGCCGACTTCTACGGCGGCCCACTCGGCGGTGACATCGTGAACACCGTCGAGAACCTGCCGCTCGCTCCCGGAGCCACACTCACCCCGCGCGCTGGCCTGATGCGGATCGGCGACCTGCGTGAGTACGCGGCGCTCGGGCAGGCCCCGACGCACGTGAACTACCGCGGCTATGACGTCTACGGAATGGCGCCCTCCTCCAGCGGCGGTACCACCACCGGAGAGGCGCTCAACATCCTGTCCAACTTCGACCTGCGGGCGATGACCCCGGTGCAGGCGCTGCACCACTACCTGGAGGCGACCAGGCTGGCCTTCGCCGACCGCAACCGCTATATCGGCGACCGTGCCTATGTGGATGTGCCGCTGAAGCAGTTGCTGTCCACGGGCTTCGGGCGCCAGCGCGCATGCCTGATCAACCCCGGCAAAGCGCTGATCAGCCCGGTCGCGCCAGGAGATCCGTTCGCGGGTTCGGGCGGATGCACCCCGGCGGTGCCCACCACGGCACGCCAGCCCGATGAGGGCACGAACACCAATCATTTCGTGGTGACCGACCGTTTCGGCGACGTCGTGTCCTACACCAACACGATCGAGGAACTCGGCGGCAGCGGCATCGTGGTACCTGGCCGCGGGTTCCTGCTGAACAACGAGCTGACCGACTTCGACTTCGCGCCGCTGCAGCCGGGCGTGCCCGACCCGAACCTGCCCGCCGCGGGCAAGCGGCCCCGGTCGAGCATGTCGCCGACGATCGTGCTCAAGTCAGGCCGGCCATGGCTCGCGGTCGGCTCGCCGGGCGGCGCCTCGATCATCACGACCGTGCTGCAGATCCTGCTGAACCGCATCGACTTCGGCATGACGCTCCCCCAGGCCATCGCGGCGCCGCGGGCATCGCAGCGCAACAGCGCGGTAACGCAGGCCGAACCGGCCTTCATCGCCGCACCGACCACGCCCGGCCTCCAGCAGCTCGGGCAGTCTTTCGCGATCGCCGACACCTCGCCGCTCGACCCCACCATCAAGATCAGTCCTAATATCGGGGCGGCCAGCGGCCTTGAATTCCTCGGCAACGGCCAAGTCCTCGCGGCCGCGGAACCGGTGCGCCGGGGCGGCGGCTCCGCCGCGGTCATCCACCCAGGGAACGCCAACGCTGGATAGCAACTCTGCCGTTGTTAACCTCGCCGCCGTGGCTACCCGCATTTCCGCAGGTAGCCACGGCGCTCGCGGGAGAGCGGCTCAGCGGACGGGGACGCTGGCCGTGTAGATCTCCTGGTCGTTGGCCGGGCTAAAGTTGGCTCCCGCGCCCGGGCACGCCTGTGGTGGGTGGCCGACCGTTCCGGTGCCCGGGCACAGGAACAAGTCGTTGGCCCGGGTATCGGACCAGACCGGGTGAGCGATGTCGCCGCTCACGGCCAGCTGGAAGTAGTCGCCGTAGAAGATCCCGGCGAACTCGGTTTCCGGGGGCATGCTCGATGTGGTCACCCGCTGGGCGTGCCCGAAGGACGTCAGGTTCTCGGACGTGGACACCGAGATGTCGGAGAAGCCCGTCGCCTCATCGGTGCCGTAGGCGCGGTCAAAGGAGCCGACGACCAGCGTGCCGCCGGCCGTGAACCCCATCCCCTGCCAGTACTGGTCAGAGGTGCGCTGACCGGCCGTGCTCTCGGCCACGGGGAGGGTGCGCACATCCTGGCCACCGCCGGTGAACGTGCTCGCGCTGTCCCGCGATACCGACAGGACGATCGCGTTGTGGCAGGCGCCCGCCGTCTTGACCCCCGTATACAGGTTCAGTCCGGTAGTCGGGCTGAACCCGGCGGGGATGCAGCCATTTGCCTCGCTGGAGTTGCGGTTGATATACGAGCCATAGGTGACTGCGACGGTGGCCGGGGACCTGGGGTCCACCGCACCATACGGGTAGCTGGCGGCGCGGAAGATCGATGCTGCGGTGGCGCCCTTCTCCGGGATGCACGCCCGGCCCGCGTCGGCGCCGCCCTGGTAGGTGGCGCAGTCCGGCAGGTCGTTGAAGTCGCCCACCTTCACCGGCGCGGAGAAGGTGGCGCCGCCGTCGGTGGACCTGGCCAGCAGCACCTGGTTGTGGTTGTCGGCGGCGCTGCTGGTCGCGTTGTTGTAGTTGGCCCAGGCCACGTACAGCGTCCCGTCCGGTGCGGTGAACGGGTCGGAGAACTGGTTGTTGTCGCAGGCGCCGTTCGGATGGGTGGCCGTGGCCGGCTTCGCGCACAGGCTGCTGCCGATACTGACCAGGACCGGGGCGCCGAAATGCTCACCATAGTCGGCCGAGCTGGCCTCGTAGATGTAGGCGGTGCCGTCGGCGGCGAACGTCGTCCAGGTCAGGTAGACGCGGTCACGGAACGGGCTGTGCATGCCAGCGTCCACCGTCATCAGCGGCTTGTCGAGGAGGAAATTCCCGGCGCCCGCGACGTCGTTGTGCTCGACCACCGGGCGGCCGGTGAAGTTCCATGAAGCACCGTTCGTCCCGGTGGAGCGGTACACATAGATACCGCTGGACTGGTCGGCGTCCTCAGTCACGCCCGATCCGCGCTTGAATTCCTGGCAGGCGTAGTAGGTGTTCCCGCGGGTGTCCCACCCGACAGACGGGTCCCCGCTTCCCTGCATGTACTCGCGTGGCGTACCGCCATAGGCCGCGCCGCTCACGAAGCCGTTAGGCATGGTGGCGTCGGCCCAGGTCTGGCCGCCGGTGGTGGAGTAGGAGACGCCGCACGTCCCGTCACCGCGGCGGTAATCGTTGTATCCGGCCACGATGTTGCGCGGATTGAGGGGATCGGCCGCGACCCAGGTCTCGTTCTGGGCCTGTCCCCGCCCATTCAGGGCGGGATCGGAAAGGTTGAGGCAGTTCTGGTTGACCTTGATGTCAACGCCCAGGTTCACGTCGCAACCGGGCTGGGTCACCGGATTCGACGATGTCCGGGTGGGTGCCGCGGCGCGGATGCCCGCGCCGCCCAGTTCCAGGGCGAGCAGGCCGGAAACGTGCCTCTGCTGATTCGGGGTGAGCTTGTCAAAGCCGAACGGCTGCGCGGTCGCGCCCGTCGGTAAGGAGAGCTGGACCGTTCCGAGAAGGAGTGCGGCCATGGCGAGCAGGGGCAAGGGCCGACGAATACGCATCGCGCCTCCAGGCAGTGTTTACGGACAGGACCTGACGACCGTGAGCCTGCGTGCCGCAGGCCCGCACGTACCGGAGGCTAGGCTCGCTGTTCCCCGCGCACAAGGCCCGACTGCACCATGTCACCCTGTATCACGTTCTGTACATGCTGAGCGAAGACGGCAGGTCCGCGAAATTACGGCGCCGTTGTGTCCATCATCGTGTCGCCCAGTGCGATCAAGTCGGCCAGTTCCTGCACGTGCTCCGCGGCCGGCTCCTGCAGCGGCGGCCGCACCGGGCCCACATCCAGCCCGCGCAGCCGCACCCCCGCCTTCACCAGGGACACCGCGTACCCGTCACCACGCTGCCGCAACGCGACGAGCGGCCGGTAGAAGCCGTCGAGCAGCCGCGTCACCGTGGCCGAGTCGCCCGCCCGCAGCGCGGCGTGGAAGGCAAGCGCGATGCGAGGAGCGAAGCAGTAGACCGCGGAGGAGTAGAGC
>DAIRVB010000512.1:0-3739 GCA_036803065.1 Streptosporangiaceae bacterium | reverse complement strand
GATCAGAGGTGAAATGAAAAGAAAAGCCCCGGGCGCGGTGTCCGCGTCCCGGGGGCCGGGTCAGTCGCCGGGTATATGCGCCAGGGCGTCGTCGCGGGCCCGGTAAAGCCAGTTCACGGTCTCGCCGAGCGCGCCGGCCAGGCTGTCCAGGGTGTAGGGGCTGTCTGCGTCGCGCAGGGCGGCGGCGGCCTGGCGGGCGGCGGCGGGCGCGGTGCCGCCGGCGAGGTCGCTGATGACGGCGTGCGCGTCGGTGAGCATGAGCATGATGTCGCGGGCGTGCCCGGCGTCGATGGCGATGACGGCCATCTGGTGGTGGCTGCCTGGGTGGCTGATTAACGACATGGTGTTCCTTCCGCAGTTCAGGTGCCGCCGGCCTGGCGGCGGGCGGTGGTGGTGCGCAGCCGGTAGGAGCCGGCGCCGGTGGTGATGATGTGCGCGTCGTAGGTGAGCCGGTCCACGATCGCGGCGCACAGCCTGGGGTCGGTGAAGGTGGCGGTCCATTCGCTGAACGCGGCGTTGGACGCGATCGCGATGGAGGCTTTCTCTTCCCGCTCGGTGAATACCTGGAACAGCAGCTCGGCGCCGCGGCGGTCCAGCTCGATGTAGCCGAGCTCGTCCAGGCACAGCAGGTCGATCCGCCCGTACCGGCCGATCACCTTGGTCAGCGTCTTGTCATCGGCGGCCTCGGCTAGCTCGTTCGATCGAGTCGTCAACTACACGTGAACCGGTAGTTCCGGTATCTCCGGAGCGGGTGCGTGTGGTTCACCCGTTCCATCCGTGGTCCGGGCGTGAGCTGGAGTTCGTGAAGCGGCGCCGGAACTGGCGGGCGGACCGGGTTTATGTGTTCGGTGATGCCGGGGAGCTGGTCAGCCTGCCAGTGGAGTGGACCGATCTGGCGCCGGCGGATCCGTTCGTGGTGGTCGCGGCGGGCCGGGCGCCGTTCCGGACAGCGGATCTGCTGAGGCTGGCCGATGAGGTCGCCCGGCTGCGTTCCGGCTGTGAGGCTGTCCATGAGATTCTGCCGTGAACGTCCACGGGATTCTGCCGCATGCCCGTGACGGCGTGAGCCGGATCGCCTGGCTGTCAAGCCTGCTGGCTGCGGCGATCGCGCTGATTTGCATTACGGCTCGCCGGAATGCCGCCCGGTCCGGTAGCATATGCGGCATAATTACATGGATGGCATTCGGATGCGGGAGGCACTATGGCAGGCCAGGCACACGGCAAGGACGCCTCGCTGGCGGAGTCACGGACGCTGAACCCCCATCCGGAGACGGTGACCGATCCGGCCTTCACCACACTCGCTTTCTTCGACCCGGCCGACCTGGTCCAGGTCAAGTACGAGATGGTGCGCGCGGTCGAGGCCGGCGGGCTGGGCGCGGCCGCGGCCGCGTCGGCGTTCGGACTGGCACGCCAGAGCTACTACAACGCCAGGAAGGCTCTCGCCGAGCACGGACTGGCAGGCCTGATCCCGGCCCGGCCGGGACCCAAGGGCGGGCACAAGCTGACCGCAGAGGTGGTGGACTTCCTGGAGCAGCAGGCTGCCGCAGATCCCGCGCCCTCGTCGGCGCAGCTGACCGCAGCGGTCGCCGGCCAGTTCGGCATCACCGTGCACAAGCGGTCGGTCGAGCGGGCCCTGGCTGCCCGGCGGGCCGCCAGGCACGAGCCCAGGGAGTCGGCCAAAAGCCGGTAACACCCAGCCCGCGGCCCATTACGCCGGGCCGGACCCGGGAACGGCCGCACTGGCCGGCGCTTATGAGCAGCTGCGCGGTATCGCCACCAGCGGGCTCGGCGGCGGCTGGCGGTACGGGGCAGCGGAGCTGGCCGCCTCGGGGATGGCGGCCTGGATGGCCGGCGCGGCCACGTGGGCCCCCGCGGGGCCTCCCGCAGACCGGCGTGACGGCGCGGCAGCGCAAGCGCAGGCCGAACGGTTCCCATCCGCCCCCGACCCGTCCCTGCCCGCGATCTTCGCGGAAGGAGGTGAGAACCCCGGCTCGGCCTGCCCGCCGCCGCCGCCCGCCGCGACCAGCGAGCTGATCACGGCGATGGCTCAGCTGACGCTCCGCCATGCCCGTGCCCGGGCCTGCCGTGTATCCCCCGGTCCGGCCCCGTCTTCGTTCCCGTTCCCCGCCAGCAGGGAGTCCATCCCGCCATGAGCAGTGACAGCGTGTCCAAGGTGACGGCCGCCCGGCTGTCCCGCGACGCCTACCTCTATATCCGCCAGTCGACCCTCTACCAGGTCATCAACAACACCGAGTCCACCGCACGGCAGTACGACCTGCGGGGCCGGGCGCTCGCGCTGGGCTGGCCGGCCGAGCGCATCCACGTCATCGACATCGACCAGGGCCACTCCGGTGCCTCGGCCGCTGACCGGCAAGGGTTCCAGCACCTGGTCGCCGAGGTATCGCTCGGGCACGCCGGGCTCGTCCTCGGCCTGGAATGCTCCCGGCTGGCCCGCGACTCCGCCGACTGGCAGCAGCTCATCAAGATCTGCGCCCACAACGACTGCCTGATCTGCGACGAAGACGGCCTCTATGACCCGGCCAGCTTCAACGACCGCCTCCTGCTCGGGCTCAAGGGGACCATGGCCGAAAGCGAACTGCATTTCCTGCGGGCACGCATGCAAGGAGGCCTGCTGGCCAAGGCCCGCCGCGGCGAGCTGAAAATGCGCTTGCCGGCCGGCCTGGTCCACGACGCGGCCGGCACCATCATGCTCGATCCCGACACCGAAGTCCGCGGCTCGCTGCAGCTGCTGCTGGACACCTTCACCGCCACCGGCTCGGCCCGCGCCGTCGTGGCGGCGTTCAACGCCGCGAGCGTGACCTTCCCCGGCCGCCACCAGGGCGGCCCGCACGCCGGGGAGCTGTACTTCAAGCCGCTGACCCACGACATCGTGCTGGGTGTCCTGCACAACCCCGCCTACGCCGGCGCCTACGTCTACGGCCGCGGCAAGACCAGCACCGGCATGGACGGGCACGCCAGAACCTGTCTGCGGCCGATGGCCGACTGGATCGTGTGCATCCGCGATCACCATCCCGGCTACCTGACCTGGGCGCAGTACGAGCGTAACCAGGCCGTCCTGTCCGCCAACGCCGCATCCCGCGGCGAGGACCGCACCGCCGGGCCCGCCCGGGAAGGATCCGCGCTGCTGCAGGGCATAGTCCTGTGCGGCCGCTGCGGCCGCCGCATGAGCGTCGGCTACCACACCCTCGCCAGCCGCACCCGCGTCCCGGCCTACCGCTGCCAGCGCGCCGGCATCCGCAACGCGCTGCCCGCCTGCCAGGCCATCACCGGCGCCGGCGTCGACGCCGCGATCTCCGCGCTGATCTGCAGCACCCTCACCCCGCTCGCGGCGGCCACCGCCCTGGCCGTCACCGCGGAACTAGCCGCCGACGCCCGCAAGGCCGACACCGTCCGCGCCGCCCACGTGCAGCGCGCCCAGCACGCCGCCGACGCCGCGCAACGCCGCTACCTGTCCGTCGACCCCGGCAACCGGCTGGTAGCCGGCACCCTGGAAGCCGACTGGAACACCCGGCTGCGCGAACTCGCCGACGCCCGCGAGGACTACGCCCGCGCCCGCGACGCCGACACCGCGCTCGATGAGGACCAGCAGGCCCGCGTCCTGGCCCTGGCCGGCGACTTCCCCGCCTTGTGGAACGACCCGGCAACCCCCATGCGGGAAAGCAAGCGCCTGCTCCGCCTGCTCATCCGAATGCGTAAACACCACGCTGCGATATTGTGA
>DAIRVB010000511.1:0-3748 GCA_036803065.1 Streptosporangiaceae bacterium | reverse complement strand
GCGCACGGGGCGTTCCACACGTCGACGCCGGGCCCGGCGAAGCAGCCGAACGGCACGCCCATGAACGCGGCGCCTGCCTGGAACACGTCCGGGTAGTCGCCCAGCATGACGTCGGTCATCATCGCGCCGGAGGAGGCGCCGGTGACGTAGACCCGGCTCGGGTTGCCGCCGTAGTGCTGCTCTGCGTAAGTGATCATGGACATGATCGACACCGGATCGCTGCCGCCGTTGCGGCTAAGCGCCTGTGCGGATGAGACGTCGAAGCACGAGCCGCTGCGGGTCACCGAGGGGTAGATGACGATGAACCCGTACTGGCTGGCCAGCGAGGCGAACTCGCTTCCGGAGAAGAAGGCGGGACCGGACTGGGTGCACTGGTGCATGGCCACCAGGATCGGCGGGCTGGCCCTGACGCTGTCCGGTACGTACGCGTACATCTGCAAGCTGCCCGGGTTACTGCCGAAGTTCGTTACCTGGACCAGCGAGGCGGCCGATGCTGGGCGCGCCATCTGCAGCCCTCCGGCGGCTGCCAGCGCGGCCACGGCCATCACTAACAGCGCCCGCATCCGTTCCTTCATGACACTCCTCTCGCCGTCGCCCAAAATATTTCGTAGTATCTTGCGAAGTATTTCAGCCTGTCAACACTTCTACGGTGCCGCCTTCGGCGCCGGGCCCGCAGTGCCAGCGTCCGCTCCCAGCTCCGGCCTTAATTTCAGAAACTCCTGGTCAGGCCAGAGAAGATGATGGCGACTGCGGCTAAGCCGCCTGCATCGCCCGCTTGCCGGCCGACGTCGGTGCTGCCTGGACTGCGGCTGGGGGAAGCAGCACGCCACGACACTGCCGGCGAGTTCTCGGAGAGCGCAGCCGAAAGCTTTCTGACAGTCACTGAAAGTTTCAGATATGCCGCACCCTGGCACGCGTTCTAGGTAGCCCAATGAAGTCCGGTCAGCTGGTTCGCGGCGGCGCGGTGCTCTGCCGGATGACCAGCGTGGTGGCCAGCTCGATCCGGTTACTGTCCGGCTGCCTGCCACTGGCCAGCTCGAGCACCAGGTCCGCCGCGGCTGCGCCCATCTGGACCAGCGGCTGACGGACGGTCGTCATCGGCGGCCCCGACCACTGCGTGAACGACAGGTCGTCGAACCCGATCACGCTCAGGTCCTGCGGGATCCGGACGCCAAGCTGCCGGGCCGCCTCGTAGATGCCCAGCGCCTGCAGGTCGTTGGCCGCGAAGATCGCAGTCGGCGGATCGGGCAGCCGCAGCAGCTCGAGCCCGTCCCGCAGGCCGCCCTCTACGTACAGCGTGCTGATCCGCACCAGATCGGGATCGGCCGGCACCCGCGCGGCGTCCATGGCCGCCCGGTATCCGTCCAGCCGGGCACGGCAGCACGGCCATTCAACCGGCCCGCAGACCATCGCGATCCGCCGGTGCCCGAGGTCCAGCAGGTGACGGGTTGCGGCCAGGCCGCCGTTCCAGTTCGTTGCGCCCACCGACGGCGTCTCATGCAGTGGCTCGCCGGTCGGATCCAGGACCACCAGCGGGATGGCCCGGGCGGCGAACTGCGACTGCTGCGCGACGGTCAGCTCCGAGAATACCGCGATGACGCCGGTCGGGCGCCTGGTGAGGACCTGCTCGGTCCACGCCTTCCCCGGGGTGAGACGACCCTCCATCTCGGTCAGCACCACGGCGAGCTCATGCCGCCGGGCGACCTGCTCGACCCCGCGGATGATCTCGATCGCCCACAGGCTCTCCAGCGCGTGGAAGACCAGCTCGAGGATGGCCACCGGGCCCCCGTTGGCGGCCCGCCGGTAGCCATGTTCGCGGATGACCGATTCGACCCGCTGCCTGGTGCCCAGCGCCACCCCGGACTGCCCGTTAATCACCCGGGACACCGTCGGGGCCGACACACCAGCCAGCCGCGCGATCCCGGCCACGGTGAGCCCGCCATGCCGCCGCCGGTGTGCCGGCGTGCCGGGGCCCGCAGCGATCATTGAAGTAGTTTACGCCGGTTCTATCCAGCTCAGCCGGGACAGAGCGGTCATTTCCCCAGCATCCTCAGTGAAATATTCCGAACCGGGCGTGCGCGACCGGACGCGCCGGGTCCAGAGCGGCGTCTCAGCAAGAGACCTCTCGTCGACGCCGGCTCGCGACACCGGCCCGTCGGGGGCGGCGGATAGCGTCGTGCCGTTGCGGTAGCACACGTATGGACGGGAAGGATGGGCGGATGGTGGCTTGGGCGCAGATTCATCGGACACATGCAGCCAGGCTCGGCGATCATTAATGTGAGCTCGACCTATGCCGTCGTCGGCGGCCGGCGGGGCGGAGCCTATTCGGCGGCGAAGGCCGGGCTGATCGGCCTTACCACTCACATTGCCTGCGACTACGGGCCGAAGGGTATCCGCGCGAATGTCGTGGCGCCGGGGGTCACCGCGACCGACATGGTCCGGGAACGCCTCAATGATCAGGCCTTCGTGCGGATGAACGTGGAGCTGACGCCCTATCCGCGGCTCGGCGAGCCGGAGGACGTGGCCAGCACCATCGGTTTCCTCTGCTCGCCAGGCGGCAGCTTCATCAATGGCCAGGTGATTGCCCGTCGACGGGGGCTGGAGCTCCACCAGGTACCTGTCGCGCGCGCTGACATCGACCTGGATCGATCAGGCCGAGGCATAATCTGGCGTTGGCCGACGCCCGCGGCGAACCCGGGTCCGGGCATGCCGCCACGGACCACAGGTTGGTCGGCATCGAACGTTTCGTGAAGGGAGTGCGAGTCAGCAGAACGTGCCTTCGGCTGGTCCCGCGACTCCGGCAACGATGAGATCGGCGAGGGCTCGGTACGCCGCGGAGTCGTCGAGCGAAGTGAGAGACGCGATCTCGCCGCGGTGGATCGACTCCATCACCTGGGCGACCACGGCGCCGATGAACCTCGCGTTCACCCGCCGCTCCGGAGCCGAGGCGGCATGCACCAACTCCTGGACCCTGCGGGCCGCGATCGCCGTGTTCTGGGAGTAGATCTCCCGCGCGGGAGCGAAGAACTCGATGTCGGCGAAGAAGGCGCCCGACGCGGGCGACAGTTCGTCAGAGATGGCCTGCAGGTACGACGCGATGCGGCGCAGGGGGTTCGCCTCGTCGGCGATGCGCTGTTCTACACGCGGTAGGCGGTGACGACGTTGTCCGCCCCCGAATCGACCGCCGCCCGTATCCGGGGCAGGCCGGCCAGGTCCGCGAGGAAGCTGTTAAGCAGCGATAGGGCGGCCGGGTCCAGCAGTCCGCGCATCGACGTCATCTCAGCGCGAGCGGCCACGGCGGACGCGTCAGTGCTGCGGCGCGCGGTCAGCAACTGCGCTTCCGGCATCCGGCGGCCAGATCCCAGCCAGACCTCGGTGAGCGAGCTTTCCTGCGCCAGGTCCTGCTGCACCGCGGCGACGCTGGAGCTGATCTTCTGGGTGAGCGTGTTGTAGTGCTGGAAGCGGATGACGTTGCCGAGCGTGATGCTGGCGACGAACGCCCACAGTCCCACCAGCGCCACCAGCGGGACGAGGAGCAGGCCGACGAGCGTCACCCGGATCGGCCGGGTCCGGGCCGGCCGGTCCCTGACTGGCTGGGCCTGGCTCGTCCGCATCGTGGCTGGTTCGGCCTTAGCCGAACGGGCCCGGTCCTGGCCTGCCCGGTCTGGCTGCTCGGGGATAGCCATGACACCCCTTCCCCCAATATGCGAGCTTTGATACTTATGAGTGAGAAAGATATTCTCATAAC
>DAIRVB010000510.1:0-3749 GCA_036803065.1 Streptosporangiaceae bacterium | reverse complement strand
GTGAAGGGGGAATGGGGAGGCGGGCGGGGCCCCGGAGGCGAGCGGGAGACGCGGCGTGAACCCGGCCACCGCGTTCGGGTCGGTGCTCGTTGACGAGCTGGCCCGGTGCGGCCTGCGGGAGGCCGTGCTGGCCCCCGGCTCGCGCAGTGCCCCGCTGGCCATGGCGCTGTGGGAGCGCGCGCAGCATCCACCGGGGGATGCGCCAGGCGAAGCGGGTGATGAGGCAGCCGAAGCGGGGGGGATCCGGCTGCACGTCCGGATCGACGAGCGGTCCGCGGCGTTCCTGGCGCTCGGCCTGGCGAAGGCGAGCGGGCGGCCGGTGGCGGTGCTATGCACCTCGGGCACCGCGGCGGCGCATTTCCACGCCGCGGTGATCGAGGCGGACGAGTCCGGGGTGCCGCTGATCGTGCTCACCGCGGACCGGCCGCCCGAGCTGCGCGGCACGGGCGCGAACCAGACAATCGACCAGCTGAAGCTGTATGGCACGGCAGTCCGCTGGTTCTGCGAGGCAGGCGTGCCGGAGGAGCGGCCCGGCCAGGTGGCGTACTGGCGCTCGCTGGCGTGCCGGGCGTGGGCTTGCGCCTCGGGGGCGCTCGGCGGGTTCCCCGGGCCAGTACACGTGAACGTCCCGCTGCGGGAGCCGCTGGTGCCTGACCTGGCGCCGGCCGGCGGGAGCCCGGGCGCGGCTGGCGCGGGCTGGCCGGAGCCGCTGGACGGGCGGCCAGGCGGCGCCCCGTGGACCGCCATCGCGGCCGGCTCCCCAGCCGGCTCCCGGGCCGGGATGGTGATCCCGGCTGGGAGGGCCCAGGACGAGACGGCAACCCGCTCGACGTCATATCCACCGGGCCCTGAGCCGCTCGATGTCAGATCCACCGGGGCACTGGCGCTGGACCTGCCCTGGACCGAGCGCGGCGTGCTGGTGTGCGGCGACGGCGGCTACGACGCGGCGCCGCTGCTCCGGCTGGCCGAGGAGGCCGGCTGGCCGGTGCTCGCCGAGCCGTCGTCGGGTGCCCGCCGCGGTCCCAACGCGCTGTCGGCCTACCAGTACCTGCTCGACGCGCCGGAGTTCCTGGCCGGCCACCGGCCGGATCTCATCGTGTCTGCCGGGCGCCCCGGGCTGTCCCGCGGCCAGGCCGCCTTCCTGGGTGGCCCGTCGGGTGACCGGCGGCCCGCAGCCGGCGGCGCTGAGGCCGGCCCGGCACCCCGGCATGTGGTGGTCGCCCAGGGGCCAGGGCGCTGGGCCGATCCGGCCCGCAGTGCCACTGACGTGGCCACCAGCATCCGGCTGGTGCGGGCACCAGAGCCCGGCTCCCCGGCCGGCTCCTGGCTCAGTTCCTGGCTGGCCGCGGACGCCGCGGCCCGGCTGGCGGCCGACGCGGTCCTCGGCGCCGACGGCGTGCTCACCGAGCCGCGGCTCGCCCGTGATCTTGCCGCCGCACTGCCCAGCGGGTCCCTGCTGTGGGTGGCCTCCAGCCTGCCGGTCCGGGACCTGGATCATCACCTGGCGCCGCGTTCGGGCCTGCGGGTGCTCGCCAGCAGGGGGGCGAGCGGGATCGACGGGCTCGTGTCCGCCGCGATCGGGGCCGCCCTGGCCCACCAGCGGGCCGGCGGCGGCCGGGCCGCCGCGCTGCTCGGCGATCTCGCCATCCTGCACGACGCGGCGGGCCTGTTCCTCGGCCCGGACGAACCCCGTCCCGACCTCGCCATCGTGGTGATCAACAACGACGGCGGCGGGATCTTCTCGGCGTTGGAGCAGGCCGCGTTCCCCGGCCCGTTCGAGCGGGTCTTCGGCACCCCGCATCATGCCCGGCTGGGCCACCTCGCCGCAGCCGCGGGCATTCCGCATTCGCTGCTGGCCCAGGCCGCCGAGCTGCCGGCGGCACTGCGCGGCCGAGGGCTGCGCATCATCGAGGTCGCCGCGGACCGGGCGGCCGGCACAGCGCTCCGCGCCCGCCTTCGCGACGCCGCGAGCAGCGGACTGCACCAGTGCCTGGCCGGGCAGGAAACGCGTCCTGAGGGATGAGCGCCGGCGGAGCTAGCGTGCTGGCGGCCGGTATGGCACCGCGGAATGGGCAGCTGGTGGGCGGAAAATGCGCTCATGAGATGACCTGCGCTAGTGTCACGATGCCGGCTCGCGGCGGGTAGCGGTCTGATAATAGTCAGATTACCGTCGGATCACGATTCGCCGTCGCTGCATTGGGCCTGTTCACACTCCCACTGCCCGGCTCCTAGCATGAGCCCGTCGGCCGCCTAGTCTGGCGTGCCATGGTGCCGTGGGGCGGTTGGCCTCCGGTCGTTAGCCGCGGACGAACTTCGCGGAGAATAGAGGAGGAGAGTGTCGATGCGGAAACGCACGCGAGGCTATGGGGCCGTGGTCGGCCTGGCAGCCCTCGCGCTCGTCGTGGCGGCCTGTGGAGGCAGCAGCACGGCGAAGCCCGGCACGTCCCCGACCGGGACAACCGCCGGCTTCCAGGGACTCAATCCGGGTACAGGCACGCCCAAGAAGGGCGGCACCCTCAACATGCTCGGCCAGGGTGACGTCGACTTCATGGACTACAACATCAGCTACTACTCGATCGGCTCCCTCGCCCAGCGCCTGTGGCTCCGTGGCCTCTACGCCTACGCGGGCGTCCCCGGGAAGACGACGCTGCCGTCACCGGACCTGGCCACCGCGGCACCGACCGTGAGCAACGGAGGCAAGACCTACGCAGTGACGATCCGCAGCGGACCGATGTGGGACACCTCGCCGGCGCGGCCGGTCACCGCGGCCGACGCGCTCCTCGGGCTGAAGCGCTCGTGCAACCCGGTCCAGCCGTTCGGCGGGCTGCCGGACTTCGAGACGCTGATCGTCGGCTACCAGGCTTTCTGCACGAGTTTCGCCAAGCTTGGCTCGAGCGCGACCGTGGCCGCGATGAAGAGCTTCATCAACAGCAACCAGATCTCCGGCGTGACGGTCTCCGGGCAGACCATCAGCTACACGCTGGTGCACCCGGCCTCATACTTCGGGACCATGCTGACCATGGACTCGTTCGGCCCCGCGCCGGTTGAGAGCCTGAACTACATCCCGGCCAGCGCCGCGGCGCAGCAGCATGTGATCGCCGACGGGCCGTACTCGGTGCAGAGCTACACGCCGACCCGCAGCATCGTCTTCGTCCGCAACCCGGCGTGGAAGGCGAGCTCGGACCCGATCCGCAAGGCCTATGTCGACAAGGTCGTGGTCACCGAGACCGGTAACGAGCCGAGCGCCCAGCAGCAGCTGCAGACCAACACCGCGGCCGCGGGAATGGAGTTCGACGCCTTCCCGCCGATAAACGCGGTCCCCGGGCTCCGCAGCCAGATGAACGCCGGTCTTAATCACAACTTCAACCTCGGGCCGGAGTTCTCGTCGAACCCGTACCTCGTCTACAACGAGATGTCGCCGAACAACACGGGCGCGCTCGGCAAGGTCGCCGTCCGCCAGGCGCTCAACTACGGCATCGACCGGTCGCACCTGACCGAGGACGCTGGCGGGCCGGCGGTGGGCCCGCCGCTCACCCACATCCTGCCGCCGGGCATCAACGGGTCACAGGACCTGCCGTCCGGTTACGACCCGTACCCGCACAACGTGAGCAAGGCCAAGTCCCTGCTGGCCTCGGCGGGGTACAAGAGCGGGCTGAACCTGACCCTGCTGTACCGGCCGTCGAGCACGATCTATTCGAAGGTAGCGCAGACGCTCCAGTCTGACCTGTCGAAGATCGGCGTGAAGGTCA
>DAIRVB010000509.1:0-3760 GCA_036803065.1 Streptosporangiaceae bacterium | reverse complement strand
CTCTGCAAGTCCAGCAGGATCGAGACTTCGTCGGAGGTCAGTTCCTGCGGCGGCGCGGCGGGGGCGACCGGCGTGCCCGCCGGCTTCACCGGCTCGATTTCCGCCGCCTGGGTCGCCGGTTTTTCGCCGGGGGTGGACGGCGGCACGGCGGGCTGCACCTCCGTCGTGGGTATCGGCGGCGGCCGGGCCGGGGCGTGCCGCCGGGGGAGCCGGGGTGCTGGGGGCCTGCTGGCACCTGGTCACCTCCCGCCGGTCAGCGGAGCATCCGTCACCGCCCATTGCGTCGTTTATTTGTTCGAGTCTCCACCCGTCAATCGAAAATGTGAGCTAAATTCTCGGTGGCTGGGTACAGTCCCAGATGCGGGCACGGGCGACCGGATCGCTCCGCACGGGCGACCGGCCCTCGCCTGGGCGACCGGATCACCATCGCTACGAGGCGGCGGTTAGTCTCGCCAGCATGGGCGTGCTCAACCACGGTGCGGAGGACGACCGCAGGCTGCTGCTCGTCCACGCTCACCCTGACGATGAGGCGATCGGCACCGGCGCGACCATGGCCAAGTACGCCGCCGAGGGCGCCCACGTCACCCTGGTCACCTGCACCCTGGGGGAACTGGGCGAGGTGATCCCGGAAGATCTGGCTCACCTCGCCGCAGACAGGGAGAATCGTCTCGGCGAGTACCGGATCGGCGAGCTTGCCACCGCCTGCAAGGCCCTCGGCGTGACCGACCACCGCTTCCTCGGTGGACCGGGGCGCTGGCGGGATTCGGGGATGATGGGCCTGCCGTCCAACGGCGAGCCGGACTGCTTCTGGCAGGCCGGCGTGGACGTGGCCGCGCGCGAACTCGTGGCCATCATCCGCGAGGTGCGCCCGCAGGTCATGGTCACCTATGACGACAGCGGCTTCTACGGACACCCGGATCACATCCAGGCGCACCGGGTGGCGTGGCGGGCATTCCAGTTGGCCGCCGACCCAGCCATCCTGCTGGGCACCGGCAGCGTCGGCGCGTGGCGGGTGACGAAGTTTTACGCGATCGCGATGCCACGCTCGAGGCTGGCCGAGGCGATCAAGATGAGGTCCGCAGGCCACAGCGCCTCCCCAGCGAACTTCACCGAGGTTTCCTCAGTAGACGAACTGCCCTTCGGGGTGACGGACGATCAGGTGACGACGGAGATCGACGGCACCCGATACCTGGACGCCAAGCTCGCGGCGATGCGCGCGCACGCTACGCAGATCGCCGTAGACGGCCCTTTCTTCGCGCTCTCCGACAAGGTGGGCCAGCGGGTCTCGGGATACGAGTGCTACACGCTGCTGGCCGGCGAACGCGGCTCGGCGGCCGGCTCGCAGGGCCGCGAAGACGACCTCTTCGCCGGGTTGTAGCAGCCAAGGTCCCGTATAGCCTGCTCTCCGTGGAGAGCAGGCCGGAGGAGCACAGGTCGGAGGGGCACGAGCCCGAGAGGCACGGGCCGGAGGGACACGGGCCGGAGGCACACGGGCCGGAGGGACACAGGCCGGCGTTCATCACGGGCGGCGCCTACGCGCTGCTGTTCCTGTTCGGCGCGGTGCAGGGCGTGATCGGCTGTTTCCAGTTCAGCTCGGTCGCTGGCCCGATCCCGCTGGCGGCACTGGGCTTTTGCGTTCTTATCGTGGCGACCTGCTTGCTGGGCGCGGCCGGGATGGGTTCGGCCGCTGGCGCGCTGCTGCCCGCGGCCGGCTGGTTCCTGACGTCCCTGGTGCTAACCATGCCCACCGCGCAGGGCAGCGTGATCGTCACGAACACCGCCGCGGGGGAGTGGTACCTCTACGGCGGCTCGGCCTGCGCCGTGGCAGCCGTGCTGGTCGCGCTTGTGCGTCGCCGGGGCGGCGCTCCCGGCCCAGGTCGCGCCGCGGCCGCGGCGCGTGCCACGGATCGCGCCACGGCACCCGGGCAGCCGCCACGGGGCGCCGGGCTATGACGAATGTCGACAGCGGCGACTTCCGGCGCGTCGCGGGGCGCTTCGCCACCGGTATCGCCGTGGTCACCGCCAGCATCGACGGCATCGGCCACGCCATGACGGTGACCGCGTTCACCTCGGTGTCACTGGACCCCATACTCGTGCTGTTCTGCGCGGAGAAGATCGCACGCTTTCACGACGCGGTGCTGGTGGCGGGCACGTGGGCGGTCTCGGTGCTCGACGAGGAGTCGGAGAAGACGGCGCGCTGGCTGGCCACCCGGGGCCGCCCGCTAGATGGCCAGCTCGCCAGGATCCGGCACCACCTGGGCCCGCAGACGGGCGCGCCCATCCTGGACGACGCGCTAGCCGCGATGGAGTGCCGGACCACCGCCGTGCACGACGGCGGCGACCACAGCATCGTGGTTGGCGAGGTGATCGGCGTGACCGAGCCCCGCCCCACCGGCCGGCCCCTGCTCTACTACCGCAGCGCCTACCGCCGCATCGCCGACGACGGGAGCGCTGGGGGTTAGCGCGCTATGGCCTCGGTGGGTGAGCGCGCTATGGCCTCGATCTGGTCGAGGCCCCAGTCCAGGTCCTGCTCGCTGATCATGAGCGGCGGGGCCAGCCGTATCGTCGTGCCGTGCGTGTCCTTGGCCAGGACGCCGCGTGCGGCGAGACGGTGGCACGCCTCACGGCCCAGGAGTTCGGTGAACACCACGCCGGCCCACAGGCCGCGCCCGCGTACCTCGCGGACCGCCCCACGGGGCAGTGCGGACAGCCGGTCGTGCAGGTGCGTGCCTAGCTTGGCGGAACGTTCCTGGAACTCCCCGGTGTTCAGCATCGCGATCACCTCGCGTGCCACCGCGCAGCCCAGCGGGTTACCGCCGAACGTCGAGCCGTGCTGGCCCGGCTGGAACACGCCAAGGATCTCGCGCGAGGACACCACCGCGGATACCGGCACGATGCCGCCACCGAGGGCCTTGCCGAGCACGTACATGTCGGGCACGACGCCCTCGTGCTCGCAGGCGAACGTGCTCCCTGTCCTGCCGAGCCCGGACTGGATCTCGTCGGCGATCATCAGTGCGCCGTGCGCCGTGCACAGGTCCCGCACGGCGGCCAGGAACCCGGGCGGCGGTACGACCACCCCGGCCTCGCCCTGGATGGGCTCGACGAGGACGCCGACCACCCGGTCGTCCATGACCTCGGCCAGCGCGTCCGCATCGCCGAAGGGGACGACCCGGAAGCCCGGTGTGTACGGACCGTAGGAGCCACGGGCATCCGGGTCCGTCGAGAAGCTGATGATGGTGGTGGTCCGGCCGTGGAAGTTGTTCTCGAACGCGACGATGATGGCCTTGTCCGCGGGCACGCCCTTGACTTCGTACCCCCATTTGCGCGCGGTCTTGATCGCTGTCTCCACGGCTTCGGCGCCGGTGTTCATTGGCAGCACCATTTCCATGCCGGCCAGTTCCGCGAGTTCCTTACACAACGGACCGAACTGGTCATGCTCGAAAGCCCTGCTGACCAGAGTGACCTGATCGAGCTGCCGTTTCGCGGCCGCTACCAGCCGGGGGTTGCGGTGACCGAAGTTGATCGCTGAGTACGCGGCGAGCATGTCCAGGTAGCGTCGGCCGTCTACATCGGTGACCCAGGCACCTTCGGCCTCAGTGATCACGACGGGAAGCGGCTGGTAGTTATGCGCGCCATGGCGCTGCGTCATCGCTCGCAGCTCAGTCGCGCTGGGTGGCGCGAAACCTTCCTGCCCAGCCATCGGCTGGCCCCCCATCTGTTGCCCCGCCATCGGCTGCCCCCTCCTCGCCCGCCCCGCCCT
>DAIRVB010000508.1:0-3761 GCA_036803065.1 Streptosporangiaceae bacterium | reverse complement strand
GTTCGGTCGTGGCCTGGTACTGCTGGCGGGCCGCCGAGCTCTACGCCGGTGCGGCGGACAGCGCCCTCACCCGCTAAACCGCCACCGGGACCCCAGGGGGTCGTCCGCACCGGGTGGCCTGGCCGGGCAGGTGCTTAACGGCCGCTTCCATGGGTCCCGGGCCAACGGGGGCGGCCCCGCTGGCTAGGCGGCTCTTCGATGCTGGCACTGGTCGCAAGGGCCGCGGTCGCATGGGCCGCGCGCGCACTCTCGCGGGTGGCGGCTCTGCGGGAGGTGCGGATGGCGCGCATGCCACGGAACCCGTCCCGGATCTCAGCCAGCAGCGGCCGCAGTGCGTACGTGGTGTTCTCCATGTGCCCTCCTCAGGGTCGGAACTGGGCTTGCGTTCACAAGTCTCCCTGGTCACGACCCATGCGTCCAATGACTACGACGCAAATAATCCATGATCTAGGATCATGGATGCGAGAAGGGTTCGCGACGCTGATTCAGGCCGCCGCCGAATGGCGCCACGTGGGTCACCGGGATTTACGGGTCACCGGGTTCCGATATATGAGTCCCGGGTTCCGTCGTGCCCCGCGTTTCCTAACTATCTTCGTATGTAGCGGCGCCTGTTACCGTCCCCCGGATGTCCTTATGCGTTTGCGTTGCCTGCGCACTGGCGACGGCGCCGGGAGCACCGGCGGTGGGATGCGGGAGTCAAATAACCACGCGGCGCCGAGGGCGCTGACGGCGGTCTCGAACACGGGCTCACCAGCGTAGTCCTCGTCGATCCAGGCAACGCGCATCTCTGGGTGCATCACGTCTCCTCCTTGCCGGCCCCCCAGCCGTGATGGCCACACATTACGCCGTGGCGGGCTTACGGAATAGAAAGCGGAGACCAATGGTGCCAAGTATCAGGCACGGAACGGTCCTTTATGCGGAGGACCCCGCATAAACCACGCAAACCCCATTCCGGACATATGGCATAGGTCAGGGATCCGGGGTAACTGCTCCTGCGCGAGCCTGTGCGCCCAGTGCTCGTCCTCGCTCCTGGATCTTCCCGGCCGCGGCCGGGCGAGCAATATGCTACTGCTACTTGACGAAACGAGACGTTCGTGTAGAACATAGGCCCGTGGGCGCACTGAGCGCGGAGCGGGTCAGTTTCCAGGTCGAGCCGAGCCGCTACCGGCACTGGAGGCTGACCGTCGATGGTGCGGTGGGGACACTGGCCATGGACGTCGATGAGCACGCTGGGCTGCGTGACGGCTACGAGCTGAAGCTGAACTCCTACGACCTCGGCGTGGACATCGAGCTGTATGACGCTGTGCAGCGGCTGCGGTTCGAGCATCCTGAGGTGCGGACGGTCGTGCTGACCAGTGTTAAGGACAAGGTCTTCTGCGCTGGCGCGAACATCCGGATGCTGGCGGCGGCGCCGCACGCGTGGAAGGTGAATTTCTGCAAGTTCACCAACGAAACGCGCAACGGCATGGAGGACGCATCGGCGAATTCAGGGCAGACGTACCTGGCCGCGCTGAACGGGACAGCGTCGGGTGGCGGCTACGAACTGGCGCTGGCGTGCGAGCACATCATGCTTATCGACGACCGTTTCTCGGCGGTGTCCCTGCCGGAACTGCCGTTGCTGGCGGTGCTGCCGGGCACGGGCGGCCTGACCCGGATGGTCGACAAGCGGCACGTCCGCCGCGACCTGGCCGACTACTTCGCCACCAAGTCTGAAGGGCTGGGCGGGGCGCAGGCGGTGGCCTGGAAGCTGGTCGACGAGGTGGTCCCGCGGCCGAAGTGGGAGGAGACCGTCGCCGAGCGCGCCGCCGAGTTCGCGGCCAGGCCGGGCCGCCGGGCCGGCCCGGCGGGGATCGCCCAGCCCGGGATCACCCAGCCTGGGATCACACTGGCCCCGCTGGCCAAGCAGCGCGATGACGACCGGATCGGCTACCCGCACGTGCGCGCGGAACTGGACCGGGCCGCGGGCACGGCGACGATCACCATCACCGGCCCGGACACCGGCGCACCCGCGGACGTGGCTGCGGTCCATGAGCAAGGCTCCGCGTTCTGGACGCTCGCGATGACCCGCGAGCTCGATGACCTGATCCTCGACCTGCGCACCAACGAAATCGAGATCGGCACCTGGGTGATCAAGACCATCGGCGATCCGGAGCGGGTGCTCGCCCATGATCAGCTGCTGGCGGAGAATCCCGCTGACTGGCTCGTCAACGAGATCGTGCACTACCTCAAGCGCACCCTGAAGCGGCTGGACGTGACCAGCCGCAGCCTGATCGCGCTGATCGAGCCGGGCAGCTGCTTCGCCGGGTCACTGTTCGAGCTCGCCCTGGCCGCCGACCGCTCCTACATGCTGTCCGGGGTGTTCGAGGATATCGACCCGGATGCGGCCCCGGCGGCGGTCACGTTGGGCGAGATGAACCTTGGCCTGCTGCCGATGGGCAATGGGCTGACCCGGATGGCGACCCGGTTCCTCGATGACGGCGCGCAGCTGGCCGCGCTGCGTGACCGGGCCGGCAAGCCGCTGGAGGCCGATGCAGCCGTGGAGCTCGGCCTGGTCACCTTCGCGCCCGACGACATCGACTGGGATGAGGAAGTGCGCATCGCGGTCGAGGAGCGGGCCAGCTTCAGCCCCGACGCGCTCACCGGGCTGGAGGCGAATTGCCGTTTCGCCGGGCCGGAGACGATGGAGACGAAGATCTTCGGGCGGCTGACAGCCTGGCAGAACTGGATCTTCAACCGGCCCAACGCGTCGGGCCCGGACGGCGCGCTGCGCAAGTTCGGCACCGGGCAGCGTGCCCATTTCGACCGGAAGCGAGTCTGAGCAGTGCCATCCGCCGCTGATTACACGGAGAAGATCCCGAACAACGTCGACCTGCGCGAGGACCGGCGGCTGCAGCGTGCGCTCGAGTCGTGGCAGCCCAACTTCATGCACTGGTGGGACGCGATGGGCCCCGCCCTGCCGGTTGAGGACGTCTACCTGCGCACAGCCGTGAACGTGGGCCGGGAGGGGTGGGCGCATTTCGGGCATGTGGCCATGCGGGATTACCGCTGGGGGATCTTTCTCGCCGAGCGCGATCCGGACCGGCGCATCGCCTTTGGCGAGCACAAGGGCGAGCCGGCCTGGCAGAAGGTGCCTGGCGAGTACCGCGCCGAGCTGCAGCGGCTGATCGTCATCCAGGGCGACACCGAGCCCGCCTCGGTGGAGCAGCAGCGCAACCTGGGCGCTACCGCGCCGAGCCTGTACGACCTGCGCAACCTGTTCCAGGTGAACGTTGAGGAGGGGCGGCACCTGTGGGCGATGGTGTACCTGCTGCATGCCTACTTCGGCCGTGAAGGGCGCAGCGAGGCCGAGGAACTGCTGCACCGCAGCTCCGGCAGCGAGGACGCCCCGCGCATCCTGGGCGCGTTCAACGAGGAGACCCCGGACTGGCTGTCGTTTTTCATGTTCACCTACTTCACCGACCGCGACGGCAAGTACCAGCTCGGCACCCTGAAGGAGTCCGGATTCGACCCGCTGTCGCGGACCTGCGAGTTCATGCTCAAGGAAGAGGCGCACCACATGTTCGTCGGGACCACCGGCATCGACCGCATCGTGGAGCGCACCGCGCAGCTGACTGTGGCCCACGACACCGATGAGGTGGGCGCGTGCGGCGGCATCCCGCTGGACGTGATCCAGAAGTACCTGAACTTCCAGTACTCGGTGTCACTGGACCTCTTCGGCGGGGAAACGTCGACGAATGTGGCGAACTACTTCACCGCTGGGC
>DAIRVB010000507.1:0-3777 GCA_036803065.1 Streptosporangiaceae bacterium | reverse complement strand
CGGTATCCGAGCGCAGAATGTGGCCACGGTCGGTCATCTCGCTCCGCAGGGCGGCGAAGTTCTCGATGATGCCGTTGTGCACCACGGCCAGGTGACCGGCACAGTCCGAATGCGGGTGCGCGTTCCTGTCGTTCGGTGGCCCGTGGGTGGCCCACCGGGTGTGGCCTATGCCCACCGTGCCAGGCAGATGCGTGCCCTCCGCGAGCGCCGCGACCAGGTTCCCGAGCTTGCCGGCCCGTTTCGCGGTGATCATCTCGCCGCCGCCGATCACGGCGACCCCGGCCGAGTCGTACCCCCGGTACTCAAGGCGGCGCAGTCCTTCGATCACCACATCGAGCGCCTGGCGATGGCCTGCGTACCCCACGATGCCGCACATGACAGCCAGGCTAACGCCTGGGGTGGGTCGGCCGCCTGGCTGACCCACCGCGAGCCCCGCAAACAGCTTGTGACACTGACATAACAATACGCAACGACAAACCGCGGCTGGTCACATCATCACCCGGACTCACGCCATCACCCGGACTCACGCCATCACCCGGACTCAGGTCATCACCCGGACTCAGGTCATCTCCCGGACTACTGCCGCCAGCCGATCGGCCAGCAACTGGGCCTGACTGACGTCCGCGGCCTCGACCATGACCCGGACCATCGGCTCGGTGCCGCTCGCCCGGACCAGCACCCGGCCGGTCGTGCCCAGTTCCTGTTCCGCCGCGGCCACGGCGGCGGCGAGTTCGGGTGCGGACGCGACTCGTGCCTTGTCTACCCCGCGAACATTGACGAGCACCTGCGGGTACCTGGTCATCACAGCCGCGAGCTCGGCCAGCGGGACGCCCTGGCGGGCCGTGGTGGCGAGCAGGTGCAGCGCGGTCAGCAGGCCGTCCCCCGTGGTGGCGTGATCGAGCATGATGATGTGCCCCGACTGCTCCCCGCCCAGCGTGTACTGCCCAGCGCGCATCGCCTCGAGGACGTACCTGTCCCCCACCGCGGTCTCAATCACCGAAATGCCAATGTCACGCATCGCCACCCGGAAACCGAGGTTGGACATGACAGTGGAGACGACCGTGTTGCCCGGCAGCCGGTCGGAATCGGAGAGGGCCAGGGCAAGCACGGCGAGGATCTGGTCCCCGTCGATCACCACTCCATCGGCGCCGACCGCCAGGCACCGGTCGGCATCCCCGTCGTGCGCGATGCCCGCGTCCGCGCCGTGCTTGAGCACGGCTGCCGCCAGCGTCTCCAGGTGCGTGGAGCCACAGCCTGAGTTGATGTTCAGCCCGTCAGGCTCCGCACCGATCGCGATGACCTTGGCGCCCGCCCGCTCCAGCACCTGGGGCGCGACGTCCGAGGCGGCCCCGTGCGCGCAATCCACCACGACCGTGAGCCCCGCGAGTGGTGCCCGCCCATTGGTTTCGGTCCCGTCCGGCAGCGAGGCCAGCAGGTGGTCCTTATACCGCTCGCGCTGCACTGAGGCGTCGCTGACCCGGCCGAACCCCTCGGCGGTGCTGGGCTTCCGGCCAGCGGCGAGCATGGCCTCGATCTCGTCCTCAGCGGCGTCGGGCAGCTTGAAGCCTCCGCGGGCGAAGAGCTTGATCCCGTTGTCCTGGGCAGGATTGTGGCTCGCGGACAGCATGACGCCGAGTTCCGCGTCGAGATCGCTGGTCAGGTACGCGACCGCCGGGGTCGGAATCACGCCAAGCCGCAATACATCCACACCGGACTCGGCCAAGCCCGCGACCACCGCGGCTTCGAGGAATTCCCCCGAGGCTCTCGGGTCGCGCCCGACAACGGCCGCCGGTCGCCTGCCAGCCTTCTCGGCCACTGCGAACGCGCCCGTGTCACGGAGCACCGCGGCGGCGGCCGCAGCCAAATCCATGGCCAGTTGACCGGTCAGATCATCACCGGCCACACCACGGACACCATCAGTTCCGAAAAGCCGGCCCATGAAACATGCCCCCGCATTCCGTGCCTAGTGACTGAGGGGTTTGCCAGCCGCTTCGCACGCCGGTCCGGTCAGCGCTTCGAGTACTGTGGCGCCTTCCTGGCCTTCTTAAGCCCGTACTTCTTGCGCTCCTTCACCCGCGGATCGCGGGTCAGGAATCCGGCCCTCTTCAGGGTGGGCCTGTTCTCCGGGTCAACCAGGATCAGGGCACGCGCGATCCCCAGTCGCAGCGCGCCCGCCTGCCCAGTGACGCCGCCGCCGGTGATCCGCGCGACAACATCGAACTGGTTATCCGCCCCCAGGCTGACGAAGGGCTCACTGATGAGCTGCTGGTGAACCTTGTTCGGGAAGAAGTCGTCCAGCGTCCGGTCGTTGATCCGCCATTGACCGCTGCCGGGGACGATGCGTACCCGGGCGATGGCTTCCTTACGGCGGCCGGTGGCGAGCGCGTTGCCGGTTACCACCGGCTTGCGTGTCGCCTGCCGCGCTTCGGCGTCGGCCGTCGTCTCTGTGGTGTATTCCGACACGTGCTCCGCGGCGGTTTCCGCCGTTTTCACGCTAGCGTCCTCAGCGAGCGCCTGCGTGCCAGTGGACTCGGCCACGGTTCCCTTCCTCGTACTTCCTCATCGGCTTTCGTCAGCGCGCCTGGCCGCGCCTGATGCCCCAGTGGATGACACCGCGGGCCAGGGTCGCGACCTCACCGGTCAGCCGGTGTGTGCTGCGCTATCTGCTTGATCTCGAATGCGGCGGGCTGCTGCGCCTGATGGGGATGGTCCGGGCCCGCGTACACCTTCAGCTTGGTCAGCATGCTCCGGCCCAGCGAGTTCTTCGGGAGCATGCCCCTGACCGCCTTCTCCACCACCCGTTCCGGGTGCTGGGCGAGCAGGTCACCATAGGCCATCGAATGCATCCCACCGGGATAGCCCGAGTGCCGGTAGGCCCGCTTGTCCTTCAGCTTGTTACCGCTCAGCGCCACCTTGTCCGCGTTCACCACGATCACGAAGTCGCCGGTGTCCACGTGCGGGGCGAAGATCGGCTTGTGCTTGCCGCGCAACAGGATCGCTACCTGGCTGGCCAAGCGGCCGAGCACCACGTCAGAGGCGTCGATGACGTGCCACTGATGCTGGATGTCAGCGGCCTTCGGGCTGAATGTGCGCACAGTCATAAGCCTTCGTGTGGTGGGGCCTGATACTTGGATCCGCATCGGGGGGCAACCGCCCGGTGCGAGAGTCCGCCGCATCCGCCGCCGCGTAACCAGCCCCGCTTAGCGGGCACCGCGGGCATGCAAACGCGCCATGGACGCTACAAGAGGATACCGGCCCTGGCGGTGAACGGTCAAAGCGAGCCGAACGGCGCCCCCACCGCCCGCCAGAGAAGCTACCTGCCCCGACACAGAAACAGTATCCGCAGCGGAGCCCAGACGCCACATCTACCGGCGGAAATGCCGACCCGCCCGGTGCACGGTCGAGGGCCTCGCGCGGCCCAGATCCACCGGACCGGCCATGGCTTCGCCGACCAAAACGGTACGCTCACCGCATGGGCCATCCGGATGATGAAGGCATCGGCCCGCCGCCGGACAGTTGGCCGGAGCGATCGTCGCGACATAGGCCGCCGGCGCAGCCGACAGGCGAAGGGCGCCCGGCAGACGCCAAGCGCCCCGCAGGCGCGGAGCAGCCCGCAGGCGCTGAGCAGCCCGGGGGGTATGCCCGGCCGCCCGCCCAGCCGTCTGAATACGCCCAGCCGTCTAGCTACGCGCCGCCGTCTGGGTACACCCAGCCGTCTGAATACGCCCAGCCGTCTGGGTACGCCGAGCCGCCTGGATACACCCAGCCAGCCCCAGG
>DAIRVB010000506.1:0-3801 GCA_036803065.1 Streptosporangiaceae bacterium | reverse complement strand
GGGCTAGCCCCGGGACGCCGTCGCCGCTCTGCCTCGGCCTGACGCTCTGCGCCGGCCTGAGCGGCAGCCAGGCGGTCAGGCGTGGGCGCGGACCCTGGTGGCGCGCCGCTTTACCGCACGCCTCTCGTCCTCACTCATGCCGCCCCAGACGCCTGCGTCCTGGCCACTGTCGATGGCCCACTCCAGGCACGGTTCCATTACCGGGCAACGTCGGCATACCTGCCTGGCCTCGTCGATCTGGAGCAGCGCAGGCCCAGTATTACCGATGGGGAAGAATAGCTCCGGGTCCACGTCACGGCAGGCGGCGTGATGGCGCCAGTCCATGCGGTCCACTCCTCCTTCAAACCGGGCCGCAGCCCGGATTAGATGGCCCCGCCCGCGCTTGTGAATGATTTCACGAATTAGGCCATATGTCGGGACCCGTACCAGTCCCGGGGTATGCACGATCATTTATTCCTGAACCTGGCCCCCACTGGGCTCCAGGCCCGGGCCTTTGGGATGATGACAATCATCCGACGAGACCCGCATGGTGACGACGTGTAACATGGCGCCGCTCACCGAACCGTGTTCAAGCCTGTCAAGCTGATGGATCAAACGCAAGGGTCTTAGGCAAAGGTTCGGGCGGATTTCAGTGTCAGATGGATCACATTATGTCCCGTTCCGGGTGTGTCAGACAATGACCCTCAAGGCGTGCGGAACGGATCGAAACTGGACAGCCTCCTGCTCGCCTACGTACTCGCCATCCACCTGGAGCGCCATTGGCCGGCCAGAGCTCAGGGTGAACTCGGGTTCGTCGTGCAGGCTGAGCACGTGCCTGCCGTCCGGAGGCTGGTCGCGCACGGCGAACATCTGGCGCAGCGCGTTCAGTATGCCCACCGTGCCCATGTGGCTGACGGCGAACAGGTCGAGGCCGGTATCGAAGTCCGCACCCGGGGTCGGGTTGACCGGGCGCCGACCCAGGTAGGTCCACGGCGACGTGTTCGAGACGATGCCGAAGAACAGGCTGCCGATCGCCGGCTGCCCGGGGCGCTCCAAGGTGAGAGCGGGTTTCCGGCGGTCCGTGCCGCTGTAGAACTGGCGCAGCGCCGTCCGCAGGTACAGGCTGGGCGTGATCGTCCGGCCGCGGGCGCGCAGGCCCTCGACCGCGCGCACCACCTCGGCGCCGAAGCCGAGGTCGGCATTGACGATGAAATACCGGTCCCCGGCCATGCCCAGGCCGATGTCGCGGTACCGGCCACAGCGCAGGGCGTCCAGGATGCGTCCTGTCGCGTCGATCGGATCGGCCGGCAACCCGAGCGCCCGGGTGAACACGTTCGCGTTCCCGCCGGGCAGGGCAGCCAGGGCAGGCAGTTTGCTCGCGGTGTACGCACCGGCCGAGCCCCGCTGCCCGCCGACGAGCCCGTTGACCACCTCGTTGACCGTGCCATCGCCGCCCAGCGTGAACAGCAGCCGGTGGCCGCCGGTGACAGCGGCCGCCGCGAGCGCACCGGCATGGCCCCGGTACCGTGTCTCCACGACGTCCAGTTCCGCCTGGGACGCCAGCGCATGCGCGATGACATCCCGGCGCACCTGGGTCGTTGAGGTGGCACGAGGGTTAACGATCAGAAGCGCACGCACGCGCTCAGGGTAGCGACGTGAGAAGGAAGGCAGAAATGCCACAGAGGCCGCCGAGCCTGCTGGGCGCGGCAGGAGTGCAAGCGGCGGACGCCGCAATCGTGCTCGCGGCCAGCGTGCTGGCCGGGGTAGACACCGCCACCGGGCGGTCTTACCAGCAGGCCAGCGGGATAGCGCTGACCCTGATTGGGCTGGGCACAGCCGCCGCGCTGGCCGTGGTCGCGGCCGGGCTGGCCGGCGGCCGCCGGTGGAGCCGCACGCCTGCGCTGCTCACCCAGCTGTTCGTGGGCATCGTCGGCATCTACCTGGTCCAGGGTCACCGGTACCTGTGGGGCGTGCCCGCGCTGGTCCTGGCCGTGGCCGGGCTCGCCGCCGTGCTGGCACCGCCGAGCCTGCACGCCCTGTCCGGCGAGCGCTCCGCGTCCCCCCGGCCGCCAGGGACACGTCGCTAGCCTGCCCGGCTAGCTAGTCCTCCGCGGTCAGCCCGTCCCGGAGCTGGGCGAGCGTCCTGGCCAGCAGCCGGGACACGTGCATCTGTGAGATGCCCAGCTCGCTGGCGATCTGGGACTGCGTCATGTTGCCGAAGAAGCGCAGCAGGAGGATCCGCTTTTCCCGGCTGGGAAGCTGCTCAAGCAGGGGTTTGAGGGACTCCCGGTACTCCACGCCCTCCAGGGCCTCGTCCAGCATCCCGAGCGACTCGGCGACCGCGGGCGCGTCATCGTCCCCCGAGTCCGGGGCGTCCAGCGACACCGTGGAGTAAGCGTTCGCCGACTCCAGGCCCTCGAGCACCTCTTCCTCGGTCATCTGCAGGTGGGCGGCAATCTCCGCGACCGTCGGCGCGCGGCCTTCCTTCTGGGCCAGGTCCCCGATGGCCTTGGTCAAGGCGAGCTTCAGCTCCTGCAGCCGCCGCGGCACCCGGACGGCCCATCCCTTGTCGCGGAAATGACGCTTGATTTCGCCGACGATCGTGGGTGTCGCATAGGTGGAGAATTCAACCCCGCGCTCCAGGTCGAACCGGTCGATCGACTTGATCAGGCCAATCGTCGCCACCTGGGTGAGGTCATCGAGCCATTCCCCGCGGTTGCGGAACCTCCGCGCCAGGTACTCCACGAGCGGCAGGTGCAGCTCGACCAGCTCACCGCGGATGCGCAGCCGGTCCGGATCACCAGTCGGCAGGTCAGCCAGCCTCCCGAACAGCGCCCTGGCGCGTCCCCGGTCCTGCACCGCATGCTGAATCCTCGGCGAGGTGACCGCGATCTCCTCGTCGGGCGTGGCCTTGATCTCGCTGGTTACCCGGATGTCGATTTCCCCGGTTCCCTGGGCATCGACATGCCCGGTGACGCGGACCTCGATTTCCTCGGTCACAAGGACCTCGATGGCTCACGGCTCTTCCGGAGCAGTACGGTGACCTTGCCTCCCGGCCCCACCCACGCGTCCACGGTGCCGGCCAGCGCCGACAGGACCGTCCAGGCGAATGTGTCGCGGGACGGCGGCTGGGCCCGCTGGCTGAGCACGGACACGGCGATGGTCATGCTCTCCTCGCCCAGGGTGAAGTCGCAGGACAGGCCGGCTCCGGGTGCGGCCTGGCTGAGCAGGATGCCGCACGCCTCGTCCACGGCGATACGCAGATCCTCGATTTCGTCCAGCGTGAAATCGAGCCGCGCGGCCAGGCCGGCGGTCGCCGTGCGCAGTACGGACAGGTACGCGCCTTCGGCGGGCATGCGAATCGTCACCCGGTCTTCGGCCGCAGGCTCAGGTGGGTGCCCGCCTTGGTGCGCAGCCAGTGGCACGCCCGCAGCGGCCGGTGCGGTCGTCTTTTCGATCACGTCTGCCCTCCAGTGCCGTCTGCCATCCTGCGTGGCTCGCGGCAATCATCTGCCTTGCCATGCAACTTACCGCCCACGGCGCGCCACGCTGACGCAACGCCCCGCGTGCGGGTCTCAAAAATAGCATCTGACCTGCGACGAAGCCTCAAAGGCCGATGGAAATCGCAGGGCCCCGCGGACTACGCCCGCGGGGCCCTGCGCATGCGTGATCGCCGAATCCGGAAGGCCTCAGGCCTGCTTCGTCTCCCAGAAGATCTTGTTGATCTCGTCGATCTTGGAGAGCAGCGCGTCCGCGGTGGCCACGTCGTTGCTGCTCTTCGTGCCGCCGCCACCGCGGACGCGCTGCTCTCCAAGATCGACG
>DAIRVB010000505.1:0-3802 GCA_036803065.1 Streptosporangiaceae bacterium | reverse complement strand
GTCTCGGTGCGATGCTAGGGCGTGCCGCCTGCTGGTGCGCCATCGTGGGTGGGCCCACCGGCCGGTGCGCGCCCCTACCCTGAGGTCAGCCGACCGGCCGTGATCTGCTGGAAGTCTGTGGTCCACGGCGATTCCGTCGAAGGGAGGATGATGCAGACTACCCCCCGCACGAGTTCTGAAATCTCCCCCGAGGGGGGATTCGTGCGCCAGCCGAACGCGTTCACGGCGCGGATCACCGCTGACGGATCGAGCGGGTACCTCGCGGAGCCGGGGCGGTACCTGCTGTACGCGTCGCTGGCCGACCCTTGGGCCCATCGCGCGCTGATCGTGCACAGGCTGCTCGGACTGGAACGGACCATCGGGGTCAGCCTGACCGATGCCCTCAGCGATGAACGGGGATGGCGGTTCCCGCCCAGCACGGGAGGGCGCGACCCGGCCACGGGCGCCCGCTACCTGTCCGAGTTGTACCGGGTCAGCGACCCGGCTTACCAGGGGCGGCCCACCGTCCCGTTCCTCTGGGACCTCCGCGGCCAGCGGATCGTCACCAACGACTTCCCGCATATCACGACCATGTTCGAAACCGAGTTCCGCGCCTTCCACCGGCCCGGGGCGCCGGACCTCTACCCGGTCGCGCAGCGCACCGAGATCGACGCGCTCAACACGCTGATCTACCACACGGTCGGCAACGGGGTGTACAAAGCGGGCCTGGCCGCCGGCCAGGCCGCCTATGAGGAAGCCTTCGACGCCCTGTTCACCACGCTGAGCGCGCTGGAAGAGCGGCTGGGCCGCCGCCGGTTCCTGCTCGGCGACCAGATCAGCGAGGCCGATGTCCGGCTTTATCCCACGCTGGCCCGGTTCGATGCGGTCTACCACACGCTGTACAAGTGCAATCTGCGCCGTCTCATCGACTATCCGAGCGTGTGGGGCTATGCCCGGGACCTCTACCGGTTGCCGGGTTTCGGGGACACGACCGACTTCGATCAGATCAAACGGCACTATTACCAGACCCAGGACTGGATCAACCCAACCCGGATCGTGCCCAAGGGCCCCTATGTGAACTGGCTCTCACCGCCAGACAGAGAGCGCCTTTCCGCGCGAACATGACCTTTGCGGGCCCGGCCTGCCCGGGTTTCGGGCTCGCCCCCGGCGGTAGCCTGGTAGCCGGGGCAGTGACAAATAATCCACCGTTGGAAGAGGGCGATGTCCGCCGTGTCTTCTGAGTCGCCGCGCGCAGGCGCGGATCTCGCCGAGGCAGAACGCAACCACTCCACCGATGCGGCTGTTCCCGACCATCCGTCCGACGGGCCGCCCGCGGCCAAGGACTTCGGGCCCAACGAGTGGCTGGTGGATGAGCTCTACCAGAGGTACCTGGCCGATCCCGGCTCGGTGGACATGGCCTGGTGGAGCTTTTTCTCCGACTACCAGCCGCCCAGGGGTGGCGCACCCCGCGGCGAAGGGCAGTCCGGGGTCCTGAGCCCCCCACGGCCGGCCGCCCCAGACGCGCAGCCACCGGCGCAGGCTGGTGCACCGCCAGCGGACGCGGCGCGGGTCAGCTCGCCGGCCGGTCCCCGCCGGCCGGACACCGCGCCACCGGCCGGTCAGTCAGCTGGCGCCGGCGGCCAGCCGGGCAGCCAAGCCCGCGGCGAGGGGCAACCGGGCTCGCCGCCAGCGGCCCAGCCCCAGGTTCCCGGGGGGGCCACCGGGATCCGGCTGCGCGGCGCGGCCGCGCGGACGGCGGTCAACATGGCCGCCAGCCTGGGTGTGCCGACCGCGACCAGCGCGCGGTCCGTCCCCGCCAAGCTGCTGATCGACAACCGGATCGTCATCAACAACCACCTGGGCCGTGGCCGGGGCGGGAAAGTCTCCTTCACACACCTCATCGGGTACGCGGTGGTGCGGGCCCTCAGCTCGGCGCCCGAGATGAACAACTCCTACGCTGAGCTGGACGGCAAGCCTGCCATCGCCTCACCCGAGCACGTCAACCTGGGCCTGGCGATCGACGTGAGCACGCGCGACGGGTCGCGGCAGCTCCTGGTGCCCAGCATCAAGTCCGCGGAGTCGATGGATTTCCGGCACTTCTGGATGGCCTACGAGGACGTGGTCCGCCGGGCCCGCAACGGCAAGCTGACCGTTGAGGACTTCGCGGGCACGACGATCAGCCTGACGAACCCGGGCACGATCGGCACCGAGCACTCGGTGCCGCGGCTGATGCCCGGGCAGGGCTGCATCGTGGGGGTCGGCGCGATGGAGTACCCGGCCGCCTACCAGGGTGCGGCCGACGAGACTATGACCAGGCTGGCCATCAGCAAGACGGTCACGCTCACCTCGACCTACGACCACCGGATCATCCAGGGCGCCCAGTCGGGGGACTTCCTGCGCCGCATCCACTTGCTGCTGCTCGGCGAGAACGGCTTCTACGACGAGGTCTTCGAGTCGCTGCGGATTCCGTACGAGCCGGTGCGCTGGGTCAAGGACATCCCGGCCGGGCATGAGGACGACATCACCAAGTCCGCCCGGGTGCACGAGCTCATTCACGCCTACCGGGTCCGCGGGCACCTGCTGGCCGACACCGATCCCCTGGAGTACCGCCAGCGCAAGCATCCCGACCTGGACATCAACCAGCACGGCCTCACCCTGTGGGACCTGGAGCGCGAGTTCGCGACCGGCGGCTTCGGCGGAAACCCGCTGATGAAGCTCCGCGAGATCCTCGGCGTGCTGCGCGACTCCTACTGCCGTACCGTCGGCGTGGAGTACATGCACATGCAGAACCCGGACGAGCGCAGCTGGCTGCAAGCCCGGGTGGAGCGGCCGCACGGCCGGTCCGACCACGACGAGCAGGTGCAGATCCTGTCCAGGCTGAACGTCGCCGAGGCGTTCGAGATGTTCCTGCAGACCAAGTACGTCGGGCAGCGCCGGTTCTCACTCGAGGGCGCGGAGTCGCTGATCCCGCTGCTCGACGCGGTGCTCACCGAGGCGGCGGTCCAGCATCTCGACGAGGCCATGATCGGCATGGCGCACCGCGGCAGGCTGAATGTTCTCGCGAACATAGTCGGCAAATCGTACGCGCAGATCTTCGGCGAATTCGAGGGGAACCTGGACCCGCGCAGCACGCACGGGTCCGGCGATGTGAAGTACCACCTGGGCGCGGACGGCGTGTTCACCGCCAGCGACGGCTCCACCATCCCGACGTCGCTTGTCGCCAACCCGAGCCACCTGGAGGCGGTCGATCCCGTCCTGGAGGGTGTCGTCCGGGCCAAGCAGGACGTCATCGACATGGGAGAGCCCGGGTTCACCGTGCTGCCCGTGCTCATTCACGGGGACGCCGCGTTCGCCGGCCAGGGGGTGGTGGCCGAGACACTCAACCTGTCCCAGCTGCGCGGGTACCGGACCGGCGGGACCGTGCACATCGTGGTGAACAACCAGGTGGGCTTCACCACCGCGCCCGAGTACTCCCGGTCCAGCGTGTACTGCACGGACGTCGCCCGGATGATCCAGGCGCCGATCTTCCACGTCAACGGTGACGATCCCGAGGCGGTGGTGCGGGTCGGCAAGCTCGCCTTCGAGTACCGGCAGGAGTTCAGGAAAGACGTCGTCATCGACCTGATCTGCTACCGGAGGCGGGGCCACAACGAGGCCGACAACCCCTCCTTCACCCAGCCGCTGATGTACGACATCATCGACGCCAAGCGGTCAACGAGGAAGCTCTACACCGAGTCGCTGATCGGCCGTGGGGACATCACCCTGGAAGAGGCCGAGCAGGCGCTGCGGGACTACCAGCAGCAGCTAGAGCGTGCCTTCACCG
>DAIRVB010000504.1:0-3811 GCA_036803065.1 Streptosporangiaceae bacterium | reverse complement strand
AAAGGAGTGCTGAGCAGCGCCATCTGCCCCCACGCGGGCAGGCTGATCAACGTCACGATCTGCAGCACGAGGGCGATCAGCGCCGGGCCGCCTATCCCGACCACGCTGTTGCGGCTGACCACCGACAGCATCACGGCGACAGATGTGAAGCCGAGCACCGGGGGCAGCTCCGACGCCCAGCTGGCGACCACCAGCCCGGCCGCATGCCCGGCGGGCACCAGCTGCCCGGAGAGCCCGACCACCGGTTGCGTCCCGGCCAGCAGGCCGGCCACCAGATCGGTGGCGGTCAGCAGCACCACCGCGCTGGCCGCGAAGGTCGCCGCGGCCAGGAACTTGCCTGCGAACAGCTGGCCACGGCTGCGCGACCGGGTGAGGATGGTCTTCCACGTGCCGAAGTGGTCCTCGCTGGAGAAGATGTCACCGGCCACCACGGCGGCCAGCACCGGCAGCAGCCACTGGGCGCCGAAACCGAGGATGACCATCGGGATGGCGAAGCCGGAGGCGTGCACCCACTGGCCGAACGGGGTGTCGCCCGGCGTCGAGTTCTGCAGATTCAGGCCGACGACGGCGAGGAACGGGACGACCAGGCACCCGGCGGCGATCGCCCGGACCCGGAACTGGCCGCGAAGCTTGGCCAGCTCGAGCCGCCACACGACCAGCACGCCCGAGCCCGGCCGGCCGCCGGCGGAGCGCTCGGCGAAGGTCGGCCACCGGTCCGTGGCGAGGGTCATTGGACCTCCTGGGTCGCGGGCCAGCGCCCCGGCGGCTCGGGCTCCCCGGTCAGTTGGAAGAAGAGCGACTCGAGCGGGGTGACGTCGAGCTCCAGGCCCCGCACGGCCACGCCCTCCCGGCCGAGATGCAGGACGTACTCGTCGAGGCGGTCCTGCGCGGCGAACACGACCAGGCAACCGTCGTCGTGGCTCGCGGCCTTGATCCCGGTGACCTGCCGGGCCCTTTCGACGGCGGCAGCGTCGTCACTCGTCCGGAGCCGCCAGACCGGGTCAGGGGCGTCGGCCCGCATCACATCGAGGCGCCCGGCGATGACGATCCGCCCACGGTGCAGGATGGTCACGCTGTCGCAGATCTGCTCCACCTGTGCCATGTCGTGACTGCTCAGGATGACGGTCACGCCGCCGGCGGCCAGGCGGCGCAGTGCGGCCCGCAGGTCACGGATTCCCGCGGGGTCCATGCCGTTGGCCGGCTCGTCCAGGATCAGCAAGCGCGGACGGCGGAGCATGGCACCGGCCAAGCCCAGGCGCTGGCGCATCCCGAGCGAGTAACCGCGCACCTTCTGGCGGCGGGCACCGGCCAGGCCGACGCGCTCGAGCGCCCCGTCAATCAGGTCGGCGGCGTCCCCGCCGTCGAGCCCGGCCAGCACGGCCAGGTTCTGCCGGCCGTTGAGGTACGGGTAGAAGCGGGGCGACTCGACGAACCCGCCCACCCCGTCGAGCCAGCCAGGGCCCGCCTCGGCCCGGGTGCGTCCGAACAGCCGCAGCGTCCCCTCGTCCGGGAGGACAAGGCCGAAGAGGGCCGAGAGCAGGGTGGTCTTGCCGGCGCCGTTGGGACCGAGCAGGCCGTGGACGGAGCCATCCAGGACAGTGAAATCCACCTCGTCGAGGGCGGTGGTCTCGCCGAACCACTTCGTCACCCCGCAGGCTTCCACGGCCAATCCCATTTCCACCACGGGGATCACCGTAGGGGTTCCGCTCGACCATTGCGAGAACAAATCAAGGCCAGCAGATGAACGGCCAGTCCAGCTCGCGTACATAATGGCTCGCGCATCATGAGCCGCTCGGGTGGCGTACCGGTTCCGGTGCCGGAGCCTGTTCGGCGGCGGCTTGCTGGGTTAGGCGTTCAGGAAGCCGTTCAGCGCCGCCGTGGGCTCCCTCGTAGCAGGGTTCCAGGCCGCCATGCCGTAGCTGGTAAAGGGCCAGTAAGCCTCGGGCTCCCAGTAGAACACTCCGAGGCCGCCGAACCCCTTGACTCCCTTGATGTATGCCTGCAGATCAGCCTGAGTCCGGCCCGGGTTATTCTCAGCCCCGCCGAACTCGACCTGCATCACCGGCTTGCCATACCGTGACTGAAACGTGGCCATATCGGAGATGATCCCCGATATGGCACTCCCGCTGCCGTAGGACGAGAACGCCGTTATGTCCCAGTTGCCACCCCGGGCCTTGTACGTGTCAAGGAAATTCTCGATGACGGAGACCTTCTGCGGGGACGCAAGATGTATCAGCACCGGGGTCGACGGGAAGACCTGCTTCAACATCGCGTAGGCAGCGTTCAGCAACCCGGTCATCTGGCCGGGGTTCCTCGCCAGGCCGCCCGTGGGAAGGCAGATTCCCAGGTTGGTCTCGTTACCAATCTGGACCCACGACGGCGTGACGCCGCTAGACCGCAAGTCGTTCATGACGTTCCACACGTAGTGGTACATCGCGTCGAGCATCTGGCTGTACGACATGCTCGCCCACGAGGCGGGCGGATTCTGGTGCCCTTCGTCGTTCCAGGTATCCCCGAAGTGGAAGTCGATGTCGACCGGGAGCCCGGCGTTCTTGCACCGCAGCGCCATGGCTACGGTCTCGGCCTGACCACAATGACCGTTTACCGGGTCACTTGAGGGGACCACCCATGTGCGAAGCCTGATGGCATTGATGCCATACCCCCTCAAGATCGCCAGTACATCCTGTTCGGCCCCGCTGCTGTTATAAAACCTAGAGCCGTTGGCCTCCATCTGCGGCAGCCAGCTCACGTCCGCGCCTTTGACGAAAGTGGCTGCCTGGCTGGGTAACGCGGGCAGCGCACCGCCCAGTGCGAGTGCTCCCACGCCTGCACCGGCTGCCCTGAGCACCGTCCTCCGGCTAACGACGATACGCAGTTTCTGCCCGTCAGCCTCATTGCCCATGACGGCTCCGGCCTTCCTGTTCGCACCCGTTGCGACAGCCGCCGCGGGCAGACCTCCGGCAGGATCCGTCGCGATGCGCTCTTCATGCCGCGCCCCATCGGCGCCGGTTTTACCTGCCAGGCGCATTGGAACATACGTCTTTAGATGGTTGCCAACAGGAACCATACGGCTCGGCATGACAAAGCCAAAGAGGTCAGGTAACAGGCCACGACGGCCATCTTAAATAGATGTTCGAGGTGAAATTTTCACCCCCCGGCGCGATGGGATTCCTCCCAGCGGCCGGCCCGCCCGCTGGGCCGGCCGTGATCGGTCAGGCGCTTTACCGGCGAGGTCAGGATTCTCGCGCGCGGTAGTGCAGGTGGGTCACCCGATCCCCCTGGACCACCTGAGGGTCCTCTAGCAGCAAGGTCAACCGCAGCCGGGGCGAGTCAGGGTCTGGACCGCGTACCGCAACAGCGCCGTCGGCGCTGAGATCCCGCCGGCGCCTTCCGGCGCCAAGGTGCTGTGCCTGACGGTGTCAGGACGGCTAGAACTGGACTCCCGCCGAGATCATGCGCGGCAGCATCCCAGGGCGTCCCGTGCGGCACCCGCGCTGGTTCACTGCCAGCGAAAGAATCTGGCCGCCAGCACGGCGCACGTGACGGCGTACACGGCGAGCACCGCCAGCGCTGACAGTGATGGGCCGCCGGCGAAAACGCTGTCCTGTATGGCGCGCACGCCCGCCCCGAGCGGGGTGTAGTCGCTGATCTGCCGCAGTGGATGGGTCATCAGTGCGCGCGGGATCCACAGGCCGGCGAAGAACATCATCAGGAAGAACAGGATGGCGCCGATCGCGCTGGCCGACCGTCCGGTCGGGGCCAGCGCAGTCACCAGCAGTCCGATGGCGAGCATCGCGGAAGTGAGCAGCAC
>DAIRVB010000503.1:3501-3814 GCA_036803065.1 Streptosporangiaceae bacterium | reverse complement strand
TGGCATCTCCTATGTAGATCGATCGGTCCATTGGTCTCATTATGCATCATGTAGACTGATCGGCATAATGACTACTGAGAACGCGTCCTCCACCCGCGACCGGCTCTTGGATGCCACCGTCTCCTTGATGCGTGCCAAGGGCGCCGCGGCCAGCGGCACCAAGGAGATCCTCGACCTCGCCGGCGCGCCGCGCGGGTCGTTCTACTTCCACTTCCCCGACGGGAAGGACCAGCTCGTCCTCGAAGCTCTTGATCGCGCTGCCGCCGCGACACTCGTCTCGCTGGAAGAAGCCCTCGCCGACGACGAAGGCAAC
>DAIRVB010000503.1:0-3491 GCA_036803065.1 Streptosporangiaceae bacterium | reverse complement strand
CCGAACAGGTCCGCTCGATATTCGACGCCATCGAGACCGAACTGGTCGCCGGCGACTACGCGCCCGGCTGCGCCGTTGCCGTCACCACGCTGGAGAGCGCGACGCCATCGGCGCCGTTCCAGCAAGCTGTATCCGAAGCGTTCAGGACATGGACTTCGGCGCTGACCAGCCGGCTTTCTCGACGCGGTTTCCCACCGGACCAGGCGGTTGCGCTGTCCGATGCCATCGTCGCGGCTATGGAAGGAGCGACCGTCCTCGCCCGTGCGCATCGCAACCCAGCCCCACTGCGGAACGCAGCAGCCATGCTGAAGCTCGCGATAGACGTTGTCGTGCGCGAGTCATCCGGCAGCACCGCCTGAACGCCGTGGCTGCTCGGGGATGCCGTGGCGGAAGGCGGGCCAGGCGTCACGTAGGTAGCAGGCGAATGGTATCCACCAGATGAGGTCGTTGGTCGCGGTGAGGATGATGGTGCCCGGTGGCCAGGCTCCGGTGAGGATCAGCCAGGCCAGGCCGAGCGGGCCGAGGATCTTGCCGGCCAGCGCGACGGCGGCCACCAGCCAGCCGTGGGCCGGGTGGCGGGCCACGTCGAGGTAGAGGATCCCGTACAGGCCGAGCACCATGCCGAGGGTGGCGAATATCTGCGGTGTGTTGCTCAGTGGCAGCCCGGTCAGCCGGAAGAACCACTGCGGGTCCGCGACCGCGTAGCTGCCCCAGAGGATGTTGTACGCGCCGGCGGCGAGGAATACGCCCCGGTAGGCCTTCTCGTGCTTCACCGCGCGGGGCCGGCCTGGGTCGGCGGCTGCGGGCGGGAAGGCCTGGGCCACGGCCAGCGTGCGGCGCTCCGGGGGAAGCCCGCGACGGCGTAGGTGTCCCTGGCCGCCGACGCGCAGGTCCCCGCGGCCAGGGCGGTCAGCGCGAGCCGGTAGGCCAGCGGCACGTGCACCGCCTCTGGGCGCAGGCCGGTCGCGGACCGGTGCCAGGCGAGCAGCACCGGGATGAGGTTGGCGATCATCGCACCGTAGATGATCGCCATGACCGTGTGCGTTGCCCGCTCACCTGGGAGCAGGCCGCCCAGGGGCTTGCGCACCTGGTCCTCGATGATGAAGTCGGCCAGGGTGATGCCGATCTCGGCGGTGAGCAGCAGGCTGAGCGCGACCGCCCACGCTCCCCGCCAGGCGAGCCACGGCAGCGTGCCGAACACGGCCACGTAGATGAAACTGCGCCCCGCGTGGAGCTTGAGCTCGGGGCTCAGCCCGGGCAGGCGCGCCGGGAGCTGCCCGCGGATCTCGTGGAAGTAGATGGTGTCGAAGGCGCCAAGCAGGCCAAGCCCGCCCAGGAGCCACAGCACGGTGCTCATTGTTCTGCCTCCGTGAAATGACCGCGGTAAGACATAAGGACGCCGAGGAGCGGAACCCGCACCGACACCTCGACGTCGAATGACCGGCCGCCGCCCGACCAGGCATGCGCGCGGGCCTGCGGCGCGACGAGACCGGGGAGCCGGAAGGTGAGCCGGCCGAGGATGAGCGCCGCGCCGTCCGGGGTGAACCAGACCTGGGATGGCGTCGCGCGGAAGCGCATCCGCAGTTCGACCGGGCCGAACCGCTCAGCGGCCCGGTCGCCTGCCCGGGCCAGCCTGGTGGCCAGCCGGACGGCGCCGAAGGTGCGGATCCACTCCTCGCGACCCGCGGCTGCCCCGCACCGGCGAACGATGCACAGCCGGGCCGGCAGCCCCGCCGCGGGCGGGGGCAGGCGCATCAGCCGCCCCAGCATCCGGGCCGGCGCGGAACGTCCGGGGGCAACGTCCACGATCCCGGCGGCGGCCGCGGAGGCGGCACCCGTGTGAAACCTGCGCACCCAGTCATCGCTGTCCGCCATCGTCACCCCCCGCATGTCACGAGCCGTCAGGCGGCCGGCGGAACGCGTCGATCATCGCCGCGGCCGGCCGGGCGGCATTGAAGAGAGCGTCAGGGGTGGCGCGGCTAGCGTGGTGTCGCGACAGCATTCCCAGCCCGAGGTAGGCTCCGACAGCGGCGGCGGCCAGCTCGCGCACGGGCACGAGCGCCTCGAACGCCTGCCCGCGGACCTGCCCGCGGATCAGTTCCTCGGCCATCGCCTGCCACTGCTCGCCCTGCTCGCGCACCTGCTCGGCGAGCCCGGGCGAGGAGGCGGCCGCGGCAACGAGTTCCTGCACGGCCGCCACGTGACCACTCGACTGGTCCTCTTCGTACAGCTCCCGCAGCCGGTCGATGAGCCCGGTGGCGCTGCTTACCCCGGCGGTCCGTTCCCGGTAGCGGGCCAGGCGCTCTGCGCTGGTGTACCGCGCGGCGGCAACGAAAAGGTCATCCAGGCTCTCGAAGTGGTAGTAGATGACGCCCGGCGCGAAACCGCCCGCGGTGGCTATCGCACGAGCGGTCGTCCGGCTGAAACCCTGCGCGGCCAGGGTAGCGACCGTGGCCTCGAGGACTTTCTGGCGTGTCTGCGAGCGGCCGGACCCGGTCCTGGCCGCCATCTCAGCCAGCCGCCGCCAGCGAGCGGCCGCCACCGGGCGGCGCAATGATCTGAACATTCGTTCTGAACATATGTTCATATTAGAGTTGCCTGCATCAGCCGTCAACCGGCACGGGGAGTGACCAGGAGCGACAGCCCGCTCCGCCTGACGGGCATGCAGGCGTTGCTCACGGGGTTAGCACGATTTTGCACGGTGCGGCGTTGCTCGAGTCCCGCGACTGCATCCCGGACCTTCTCGGATGTTCCCGTCCGCGGCGAGCGCGGCGGCCGGGGTCCCGGCCATGCTGCTCTCGGCCTTGGTTCCCGGCTCGCCCGCGGCCTCGAAGGCGACGACCGTGTTGATACGGTCCCGCGGGACGCCGAGCCTGACGACGAGGCGGACGTACTCAGGGCCATGCAGGTCGATGAAGGCAGTCACGCCGTCGGGTGCCGCCAAGCGGATGCGGTCTTCTAGGCCGATGAAGCCAACCAGTGGGACACCCCTCAAATCTTGAGCGAGACAGTGAGCGTTCCCGTGTCAAGCGGCGCGGGCGCCGCCGCCGATGTGAGCAGTGGCCTGCACGTCCCGGGCGGGGGATCACGAGGTGGTTCAGTGGCGACATCGTCAGCACGAAGCTGACCGCGCAGCAGTCCTCCGGCGCGCTCCGCTTCGTCGAGGTGACTTGCCCGCCCGGAGGCGGCCCGGTCCCTCACGTCCAGCCCGGCACCGACGAGACCTTCGCCATGATGCGGCCTGGACATCGAGCCGGGGACCGGTTACCGGGACAACGCCACTAACGGGGTCGCGACCAACGGCGAGCCCGAGGGCATGTACATGGTGGCCAGCGGCACCCACGTCAACAGCAACTGCTGCTTCGACTTCGGCAACACCGAGGCCACCAACTTCGACAACCACGCCGGGCACATGGATGCCGTGAACCTGAGCACCACGTGCTACACCGGGACCCCGGTCCGCTGCTGCGAGCGCGAGCGGCCCGGCGAGC
>DAIRVB010000502.1:1860-3818 GCA_036803065.1 Streptosporangiaceae bacterium | reverse complement strand
ATGGAGGCGCCGCTGATGGCGATGCCGATCGCGATACCTTTCAGCAGCGTGCTGCAGGGACATCCCGGTCAGGACGTCACGATGATCGGAACCGAACGGATGCAGCGCGATGATGAGCGGCAGCCGGCTGCCCGGCTGGTAGCCCGGCGGCCAGGCGATCGTGTAGCCCACCACCCGGCGGCGCGCACGGGAGAAGAAGCTGCCCGAGACAGCAGGCCCGGGAGCCGAGAAGATCATGGGCGGCCTCGCCACTGAGCACGCCCCGTCCAGCCGGTCGAGGACCTGCTGGCCCGGCAGTACTCCGCGGGAAACCAGGTCGAGCCCGGCCGTCCCGGCGACAGCCAGCACCGCGAGCCCGCCTCCGCTGGCGCCCAGCACCTGACGGCGCGTCCATCCGCCGCGGGTGCCCCTGCTCACCGGCGCGCCGCAGGCCGCGCCGCCGCGGGGGGCCCGGCCCGGCGGGCCCGCTGCCGGGCTTGCCATCCGATGACCAGCGCGATGACCATCACGGCGAGCCCAGCCGCGTCGATGTGGCCGGCCCGGAAGAGCCCCTGTGGCCCTGGTCCCCGAGGCTCTGGTCCCCGTTCGATCACCCAGCACAGCGCACCGCCGGCAAAGGCAGCCATGCCCACGAGCGCGGCGGAGCCGACCCACGCCTCATGGCGGAGGACCCGGGGGGAGAATCTCACCCGCCGCACGACTTGCGCGGCCCCGGTGACCAGGCAGAGCATGGCAGCCGGGCTGACGGCCATCCAGGCCAGCTCGGCTGCGGGGAACGAGGCCAGCGCGGCCGGGTGGGCCCAGTAGGACGTGACGGACAGGGTACAAGCCCAGCTGAACGCGGCGACACCGCCGGGCACCAGGCCCTGGTGCGGCCACCAGCGGGCACCAGTACCGGGCCACGCGTTCCCGAAATGGCGGCCGCCCAGGATCAGGACCAGTGCGCCCCCGGCCATCAGCAGGATCGGCCGGCGCAGCATGGATGCCTGACCGCGCACGCTGGCCAGGGCCGCCGCCGCGACCGCCGGGGCGGCGGCCAGCACGGCGAGCACGGTGAACAGGAGCATGGCAGCGGACATCACGGCCATCGCTATCGCGGCGCCGGGGGCGGCCGGGGGTGCCCATTCCCAGCCGACAGCCAGTTGCGCCCACATGGTGGCGCCAGCGGTGAGGAAAACAGCGACGGAGCACGCCAGGGTGGCCAGGCTGGCTCGTTGCCCAGCCGCCGGGTCGTGCGGGTCACCAGGAAGACCGGCGCTCGGCAGGTCGGCGCTGGTCAGGCCAGCGCTGGTCAGCCGGGCGAATAGGCCGCCCCGGGCCACATCCGCGGCGCGGCGCCAGGATCGCGGCTGTTCCGCGAACTCCGCGATGAGCAGTTCGGTGAACTCCTCCCCGTAGCGAGCCCGCCAGTTCCGGGGGTACCAGCGCAGCAGCCAGTGCGCGCGGCGGGAGCCTGGCGGAGTGGTTCCATGCGCCGGGGTCATGCCGTGCCCCAATGCCCGGCCAGGCGGCGCAGGCCCACCTCGGCGACGCTGCGCTGGGCCTGCAACTGTGCCCGCAGGGCCTCAGCGCCAGCGGCAGTCAACCGGTAGGGACGGCGCCGGTCCTCACTATCCAGCGCCTCGATGAGCCCGCGGGCTTCGAGCCTGCTGAGCGCCTCGTACAGCGTGCCCGGCGCCAGGCGCACACCGGCGAAGGCTTCGATATCCTTGGTCAAGGCGTAGCCGTGCTTGGCTCCGTCGGCCAGACTGGACATGATCAGGGTGGCTGGACCGGCCGATCGGCCCAGGGCGCCCGCATCGTCACCGTCGCGCGCGGTAGGCCGGATCATGGGACCCACTCTATATCGGCCAGCGATAGATCGGCCACCGGAATAGCGGTACCGGTATACAGTCCTGTCCGGGATCGGCCCTCTCCCGGAACGGCCCTCTCCCGGAACGGCCCTCTCCCGGAACGGC
>DAIRVB010000502.1:0-1760 GCA_036803065.1 Streptosporangiaceae bacterium | reverse complement strand
GATCGGCCCTCTCCCGGAACGGCCCTCTCCCGGAACGGCCCTCTCCCGGAACGGCACTGAGGCCGGGCGCATGACCGGTCAGGAACAGATCCGGCGCCTCCTAATCAGGAACGGGACCGGTGACTTCGCTGAGGCGGCCCGACAGGAAGCTGTGTTCGGCCTCGTTGCCAGTGAGTTCGAGGGCTTCCCGGTAGGCCTGGGCCGCTTCGGCGTGCCGGCCGAGGCGGCGCAGGAGATCCGCCTTGGCGGCGGGCAGGTACCGGTACCCGGCGAGGTGCCCATCACGTTCCAGGTCCGCGATCCCAGCCAGCCCGGCCTCGGGGCCTTCGGCCATGGCCAGGGCGACCGCACGGTTAAGCGCGACCACGGGTGACGTCCAGACCAGGCTGAGCGCGTCGTACAGCAGGAGAATCTGCGGCCAGTCGGTGTCGCTGTAGCTCGGTGCCTCCGCGTGCAGGGCAGCGATCGCCGCCTGCAACGCGAACCTGCCCGGCCGACCGCCCCGCAGCGCGCCCGTCACCAGCGCGGCACCCTCGCCGATCGCCCGGCGATCCCACCGGGACCGGTCCTGTTCCTCCAGGAGCAGCAGCCGCCCGCCGGAGTCAGCCCGGGTGGCTCGCCGGGCATCGGTGAGCAGGAGCAGTGCGAGCAGCCCGCGCACCTCCCGTTCGTCCGGCATCAGGGTGCGCAGCATGCGGGCGAGCGCGATGGCGCGCTCCACGAGGTCGCCGCGGACGAGGTTCTCGCCCGCCGGGGCGGTGTGCCCGGTTGTGTAGAGCAGGTGCACCACGGTGAGGACCGCGTCGAGCCGGTCGGGCAGTTCGGCTTCCTCCGGCACCCGGTAGGCGATGCGCGCCGCGGAGATCTTCTTTTTCGCGCGGGTCACCCGGGCCGCCATCGTCGGCTCGGACACCAGGAATGCCTGGGCGATCTCCGCCGTGGTGAGACCGCACACCAGCCGCAACGTCAGCGCGACCTGCGCCTCCCTCGCCAGTGCCGGGTGGCAGCAGGTGAACACCAGGCGGAGCCGGTCGTCGGGGATCACGTCGTCCTCCGGTGCCTCCTCCCCCGCTGGCGGGGGCGCCGCCACGGGCGGGGAGCCGGGCTCGATCAGCAGCGGCAGCTTGCTGCGCAGCGTTCGGTCGCGACGGTGCGCGTCGATGGCCCGCCGCCGGGCCGCCGTTGTCAGCCAGGCGGCCGGGTTACGCGGCACGCCCTGGCGGGACCAGGCGTCGAGTGCCGCAACGTAGGCATCCTGGACGCACTCCTCGGCCATGTCGATGTCACCCGCCACGCGCGCCGTCGCGGCGAGCACGAAGGCCCACTCGCGACGGTGCGCGTCCGCGACGGCGGCGGCCGGGTCACCCGTGGCCGGGTCACCCGTGGCCGGGTCACCCGTGGCCGGGTCACCCGTGGCCGCCGGATCAGCAGCCGCCGGATCCCCAGCCGGTGGATCCCCAGCCGGTGGAAAACCGCTCACCCGCCAGAGACGTCCATCACGGGGCGAACCTCGACGCCGCCACCCGGAGCCGGGCAGAGCTTGGCGATGTCCAGAGCGTGGTCCAGGTCACGGGCCTCGATCAGGTAGAAGCCACCGAGCGCCTCCTTCGTCTCAGCGAAGGGACCGTCAGTCACGACGTCGCCCCGGATCGAGGTTGCCGTGCTCGTCGGCTGCAGCGCCTCTCCCCCCAGGATCTTGCCGCCCTTCTCGCCCACCTGCTGCGAGAAACGGCCGTGCGCCTCCATCATCTGCTGCCACA
>DAIRVB010000501.1:0-3826 GCA_036803065.1 Streptosporangiaceae bacterium | reverse complement strand
CCTCTTGGCAGGAGCTGGCATTACCTGGCGCGATCACGGGTAGTGATTCGGCAGGTCGTTTTCCCACAGCACGCCGTCCCCGGCCGTCAGCGCCGATCGAACCCACGTGCGGGCATCGGCCCGGGACGCGACGGTGACGGTCTCCCCGTCCCGCGCGCCCGCCAGCAGCGCCCGGCGGTTGGTCCAGCCAACTACCACGAGCACGGCGCCGGCCTTGGCCACGGCCTCGGCGAAAGCCCTGTTCGCCTCATCCTGGTCAGGCCCCAGCTCCACCATTCCCGGGGTGACCACGGCGCGCCGATTCGGGCCAGGCACGGCGGATTCAAGCAGGTCAAGCGCATGCCTAGCGCCGCTGGGATTTGAGTTGTAGGTATCGTCGATCACCACAAGCCCGGTGCTGCTCACCCCATGGGCAGCGCGGTGCGCGGGCACCGACAAATCGCTGAGCCGTGCGACCACCTGGCCGGGTGGCGCCCCAGCGGCGAATGCCGCTGCCAGCGCGCACGCGATGTTAGCGAGGTGCAATCCGGGCTGACTGCTGAAGGAGCCGATCGCGGCGCCGCGATACCGGATCGTCACGATGTCATCAGCGCGTTCGAGCGAGACATCGAGGCCGGGCTGTCGATGAGTGCCGCAGCGCCAGACATCAGCACCGCGTATCGAGCCCGCGATCTGCGCCAAGCGCTCGTCATCGACGTTCAGGATCGCGATGCGAACTTTTTCGAGCAACTCGGACTTGGCCCTGGTAACAGTGTCCAGCGTCTTCATGCGCTCCAGGTGCATAGGACCTATCGCGGTGATGATCCCGATTTCTGGCTTGATCCAAGAGCACATCGCCTGGATCTCCCCGACACCGTAGGTGCCCATTTCAGCGACCAGGACCTGAGTATCCGGGTCGACGTACTCATTGATCGTTCTCGACAGCCCGGCAGCGTTGTTCCAGCTCGCCGGGCTGGCGACAACGTCGAAGATTCCGCTGAGGAGATCCCGGACGTGATTCTTCGTGGAGGTCTTACCGTACGAGCCGGTGACGGCTATAACCCTTGGGGCGACCCGATCGAGTGTGGCCTGGGCCGTCGTCTGGTATCGCCGGGCGAGCCGCAGCTCCGCTGGGCGCATGATTAGCGCGCCGCCGTCGATAACGACGGGTACCAGGACCGCGAGAGTCCCGAGCGCCGCGGGCACGCCCAGCCGCAGCACGACGGCGGCAAGGAGCCCCTCCAGCACGGCGCAGCTGGCCGCAAGTCTGCAAAGGCGTGGGGTGCGGACCATCCGCTGCTCGTTCCCGAGGAGTGGCATCGCTGCCGGGAAGGCCGCCGCGCCCGCGGCGGCCAGCAAGCCGGAGCCGACCGCGACTGCTGGCGGCCTTCCCGCCAGGGCCAGCAGCGCCGCCACGCCGAGCACCGGGGCAAGGACCTGGTTGGGCGGCCGCTTGCGCGCCCAGCGCAGCGCCACTGTCAGGCACGCCCCCGGGATGTAATGCTCCCGTTGCATGACGCGCAGCCACCGGAAATCGGCGATCACCAGGGCAAGCAACGCTACAAGTGCTATCACCAATGCGGCACCCTCCCCGGCGCCTCAAGGACCTCCTCGATCATGGCTCTGAGCCGGCCGGGCGCCTGCAAGTGCACATCATGGCCTGCGCCTTCGACAATCTCCGTGACCACTGGCGCGGCGAGCAGGCCCCGGGCCTTCTCGATCGTGCTGGGCGGCACCACCTCGTCGGCACTTCCCCAAAGCAGTGCAGCGGGACAGGTGACCGCCCGCAACTGCGCGTCGTACGATTCGTTCACCACCCGGACGAGAACTTTCCGCATGACCCCAGAGGCCGCGTTGTAGTCGTCGGATGCCCTTTCCCGGCGCATTGCGTCGAAATGGCGGTCGCTCAGCAGGCCCACCTGATGTGCTTTGCGGCCAAGCCGGTAGGTGACCGGCGGTTTGGGTGCCTTGGACAGCCTGAGCAGTGGCACGCCGCAAAGAACCATTCCCCGGACAAGGTCGGGCCTGCTGGCGGCCATGCATACCGCGACCCGCCCGCCAAAACTGTGCCCCACTACCACGACCGGTCCCGCGGGTCCATGCTCGTCGAGCGCAGCAGCAATGCAGGATGCGTAGTCGGCTGCCCCCCAAGCCTTCGCTGGCGGCGGTGATAAGCCGAAACCCGGCAAGTCCACCAGAAGATGCGGATACGTGCTCAGCACACTTTGGAGGTCGTGGCGATCACGGCCCCAGCCGTGAAGTCCGACTATCAGCGGCCCCGGCCCGCGTGCCAGCTCACCGAACACGCGACCATCGAGATAACTGCGCAAAGGCACGAAAATAAGCTATCGCGTGCTTTGCGACTTGCCCACCGAGCCCGGATTAAAGCAGCCCTGACCTACAGGAGCGCATGGCCACGCGATTCGGGATATCCTCCGGGTTGTCATGTCCTGGTCCTTTTCTTACCTAAACGATCTCGTCGTAGATTGCGCTATACGCGCCGGTCTGGGCGGCCCAGTACTGGTCCCCGTAGGACCAGTGCCACCACTCGGACCCGATGACCGTCATCCCCTCCGCATGCAGGCGGCTGGCCAGCAGTCTGCGCATGTCCCGCGCGGTGCTGCCGACATCGTCCTCAAGCGCGGCCGCCGCGGAATCCGGCAGAAAGGCGTCGAAGTCGGTGCCGAGTCCGAGCACTGCGCCGCGCCAGCTCAGTGTCAGATCCACAGCGCCACCCGTGGTGTGCGGAGGGACTGGCGCATCACTCCATGGATCCGAGACGAAGCCAGCGGAAGCTGTGTTCGCCGTCGCGAGATAGTAGGTCAGGAGTTCCGCCTGGAAGGCGCGCGTCCGGTGGGCATCGATGACCACGATTTCGAAGTCGGCCGGAAGCCCGCGTGCGGCGCGCTCCAGCCGTTCCAGAACACCCGCCCGTAGCTGCATGGTACCGGGGCCATGCACGAATCCCAGCCAAGAGTAAACAGGGTGTGTCTTTATGACCCCGGTCAGCGGGACCAATGGCTCATCATTTTCTTTGACCGGGACATCAGCGTGGGCTGGCCCAGGCCACTGGAGCGCCGGAAGCCCTGGCTGTGGCGGAACTGCGATCATATTACAATCTATGAGCCACTTCATCGTGTCCTGTGCCCCCGGAGAGCCAGCCCGAGCGCCTGGCACGCACGAGACATCACGGAATGCCGGGAACGAGGACTATTTTGCTTGCCGCTGCCCGTCATTCCGGCCACCCGACAATGATCGGGCCCACAGCCAGGCCAAGCACGCCGTGCAACTCGGTGGCCGCGACGAATCGTCTCTCGTCGAGGTCATCGAGCACGGCATGGACATATTCGGATGCCAGGTTTCGCTCCTTAGACGTGCTCAGCAGGGCATCGATTTCCGCAGGCTCGGCGGTCCGGAACACCTCGAGCAGGCGCTGGTGACGCTCCTGCGCTGTAGCGCACGTGTCGCTTTTCATTATCGAGCACAACCGACTGGGCAAGTCACCGGAAGCCGCGCTCCGGGCCGGTCGCTGCATCAGCTGATCCTCGCTTCGTTGCGACTACCTGGTATGAGCGCGCTGAGCTTATCCGTCAGCCACAATGTCGCGCTGGCCTTTTGCAGCCACATGACCTGAGCCGGGACCTGTTTAGCACTATTCATGCTGGCTTCTAATGATTTCTGCCGGAGAACGCGCGACGATAGTGCCATCGCGATAGCGGGCTCGCTGCACGACGCGCCGACTCTTGGCAAGTGGGTCAAGGTGGCGCGAGATGCCGCGTCCGTTTGCCCCTCCCGCGAAGGCCGTGGCCTCCTTTCCAGCGGTGGCAACCACGTCCCGCTGCCACGC
>DAIRVB010000500.1:0-3843 GCA_036803065.1 Streptosporangiaceae bacterium | reverse complement strand
GCCCGTGACGTCCATCGTCAACACGATCCGCGACCTGTTCACACAGCAGCCGGCCAGCACCAGCACCAGCATCTGGACCGACCTCGCCTGGTGCGTCGGCATCCTCGTCGTCGCGTACGCCTTCGCCATGGTCACCTACCACCGCAAGATCGCCTAAGGATGTGTCTCCTCAGCAGTGCCTCGTCCCCTGTCCCGGGCTGCCCGGGACAGCACGGCCCGGCACGCTCCCCCGGGTCATCCGCCTGGGCCCAGGCCTCCAGATCCGCGCTCTCTCGCGACTACACCCATGCGGTGCAGGTGTCCCTGGTGTTCAATCTCGCCGCCGTGGCGCTAGCGTGCCAGCTCGCCTTCTTCTTCCCGCGCCGTGCCGCGTCGGCGGGCCAGGCCGACGGTGCCGGCTGATGAACCCGTGCCGGACAGCAGGTACCAGCCCGGCTCGCGTAGCAGCCCCTGGGGCGACGTTTTTCTTGGCGACAGGTCAAGGATGAGTAGATGGACGGGCCACATAACCCCGGGAAGTAGGCGGAGGACCCTGCAACTGAAGCCAGGCGAACCCGAAACCGCCGCACCTGGCGCGAGAGCACAGGGCAGTAGCGGTCTCAGCACCCAAGCGAGCCGTAACTTCCGGCTAGCAGCCTGCGCCTGAGCAGTCGCCCCGGCCTCGCCCGGCACCGAACCGACGGTCGACGGGTTCTCGGCATTGGAACGGGGCCTCCGCATCCTCGCATCCCTCTTCCCGACCTGGGTGCGCTGTCGCCTGCTTCCGTGCGGCGTGGAGGATCTGGTGTGCTTCGCGGATGAATTCGCGGCCGGCAGGCGGAATAGCGGCCTGACCGCGGGCCTGACCTGGCCCAATCGCGAGCCCGGACCCGGGCAGGCCCGGGCTCGCGATTGGGCTTGGCCTAATGGCCGCAGTGGTTATTCATAAACCGCAGCTAGTCCTGCGATGATGCCCGTATTGGCGGGCATTTGGTGGCTGCGGCATGCTCGCTGGTGTCATGCGCCGGCTCGGACCGCCTCGTTCCGCACGCTGCGTCCGGCGAGGGCCCAGTAGGCCAGCGCGCCGACCACGATGCCGATCGCCCAGCTGAAATCACCGCCGTGCAGGCCGGGGAAGTGGTTGGACAGGGGACCGGTGTAGGCCGGCTTGGCGAAGGCGGCGTTGATCCACATCAGGGCAGCCGCCATGCCGAGCACCTGGGCGATGATGGCCGGCCAGTGCACGCCGTCATGACGCCAGTACAGGCCGTCGCGCGCGGACCGCAGCGACAGCGAATGATAAGTGCCGCCGCGCAGCAGGTAGTCGGTCATCAAGATGCCGAACCAGGCCGACAGCCACACCACGATATACAGCAGGAACCCGGAAAAGTCAGCGTAGAAGTTCCCGTGGAACAAGATGATGCCGGTGACCACCGCGCACACCACCGTGTCCAGGATGACCGCGCCCCAGCGCTTGAGCGGCAGGCCGAGGGCCTGCAGCGTGACGCCGGAGGAATACATGTCGATGGTGTTGATCGCGAGCAGCTGGAAGATGGCGAAGATGAGGAACGGGGTCACGAACCAGGCCGGGAAGGATTCCGGCACGCCGAGCTGGGCGATGCCCACCGACTTCGTGGTGATCGTATAGGCGAGCACGCCGAGGATCTCCAGGATGACCGACGGGACCGCGCCGCCCAGGGTCGCGGCCCAGAAGGTCCTCCACGGCGCGGTGTCGCGGGGTAGGTAACGCGAGTAGTCGTTGCCGTTCTCCGTCCAGCCCAGGCCGCCGACGGAGATGAGCAGCACCAGCGCGGTGGTCCAGACCGCGAACGAGGCCGGCTTGGCGTGGAAGGCGGACAGGTGCAGCCGCTGGAACGTGAACGCGGCCAGTACCACGAAGAACACGATGAACGCGTAGGCCAGGTAACGCATGATCTTGGTGATCGTCGCGTGGCCGAGCAGCGGCACGATCATCTGGGTGAGCGCGGCGACGATGATCACCACGATCTTGGCGGGCCCGCTGAGCGTGGTCCCGTGCATGGAGAACAGCAGGATCACGGTGGCGACGACGAAGTAGATGCCCTCGATCTCGAAGCCGACCTGGGTGAGCCAGTTGAACAGCGCCACCAGGCGATTGCCATTTTGGCCGAACGGTGCCCGGCTCACCATGAACGCGGTGGTACCTGCTTTCGGCCCCTGCAGGCTGGCCAGGCCGAGCAGCGCGTAGAACAGGTTACCCACGACAATGGCGAGGATCGCCTGGAACACGGTCAGGCCGAAGGTCATGATCAGGGTGCCGTAGAACAGGAACTCCACGTTGAACACCGCGCCTGACCACAGCCAGAACAGCCCGGACGGCCGCATCTTGCGCTCAGCGTCGGGAATCAGGTCGATTCCGCGCTTCTCGATCTTAAATGCCGCGTATTCCTGCGGTTCCTCCTCCAAGGTGCGGGATCTGGAATGCCTGCCAGCGACGATATCGCTGCTCATGGTCTCAACCCCCAAGATTGATAGCCAGGAAACCGATGCCTGCGGCCTCGGTCGTGCATATTAAACGTCTGAATCAGTACGACACGGGGCTAATAGCAAGTTATTGACCATTTTGACCCTGCCATCATTGCCCCAGCAGGCCAGGAGATATACACCTCCGGATACGACCGCCGCCAGTATAATACGGCCATGAGCACTAGGGACTTTAGTCCCGGACGTCGGCTTGGACACGGGCCGGCGCAGCACGGAATATGACAATTTGCGACGAATTTATTGGGTCGCCGCAAAGGCGGTCGCTCCGTTTCGCAAAAGAGGGTCACGGATGTCGTTCAAGAACTAATATGGGCGCCCTGCGGATTACCGGGCGGCAATGACGGCCGGCCCGGCCGCCTGACATCGCGGGGAGGGATGTCACCGTGGTCATGACACAGCGCACGGAAACGTCGCCGACGCTGCTGTCGGGGGTCGTCCCGCCGGTCGTGGATTCCTACCGCCAGCGCCTGGAGACCGGTCCTGACTTGCGGTCTCACCTGAGGCCCGGCGAGATCGTCGTGCTGACACAGGGCGAGAAGACGGTCGCCGCCCCGGCCGGCCAGGGCGGAACCGGCACCACACAACTCGCGGCGGAGTACGCCCGCGCCGCGTGGACCAGCCGGGCAGCCGACCTGATCGCCTGGGTGACCGCGACCGGCCGCGAGGCGATCATCTCCGGCTACGCGCACGCCGCGGACACGGTCGGCGCGGCCCTGCCGGAGGATGACGCCGAGACGGCCGCGGCCCGCTTCGTCAGGTGGCTGGCGCACACCGAGCGCCCGTGGGTCCTGGTCCTGGACAACCTGACCGCCGCGCCCCACCTGGAGGACCTGTGGCCAGCCGGGCCGGCCGGCCGGGTGATCGTCACCACAGCGCTGACCGAGCCCGCGCTGCGGGAGACCGCCGCTGGTCACCGCCAAGGGGTCCGGATCGTGCCGGTCAGCGGGTTCAGCCGCAGGGAATCCGTGTTCTACCTGGTCAGCTGGCTCACGGCGGACCAGCAGCTGGGGGCCATCGACCTGGCCGAGGACCTGGACGACCTGCCGCTCGGACTCGCCCAGGCGACCGCCGTGATGAGCGTGACCGGGCTCGGCTGCCGCGAGTACCGGACGCTGCTGGGTGAGCGCCGCAAGCGCATGCCCGCCGTCCCCGCCGTGTCCGCAGCGCTGCTGGCCACCACGTCGCTGGCCGCCGACTGCGCGGACCGGCAGCGGCCGGAAGGCATGGCGTGGCCCGCCCTGGCGCTGGCCGCCCTGCTCGATCCGCACGGGATCCCGGAGGCGGTGCTCACCGGCGCGGCCGCGGCCAGGGCGGTGAGAGCGGTGCGGGCCAGATTCTGGG
>DAIRVB010000499.1:0-3883 GCA_036803065.1 Streptosporangiaceae bacterium | reverse complement strand
GCTATGGGCAGCGTGGGCAAGGAGGTGCTGAGTTCCGCGGACGGCGGCAGGACCGTTTACCTGGCTGGGCAGGCACCGTTCGGCGGCGACGTGTACGGGATCGCCGTGCTGCCGGGCCGCGCCGACGTGATTACCCTGGCCGCCGCCTCGGGCGCGAGCTTCCTGGACCGCTCGGCCAACGGCGGGAAAACCTGGGTTGAAACGACAGTCCTAGGTTCCGGCGGCGGGCCAAGCTTCCGCTCCCTGTCCTACGTGAGCCCGACGGCGGGTTGGGTCGTGCTCGGTGGGCCGGCCTCGGGTGACGGTCAGCTCCTGCGGACATCGGACGCCGGCGTCACCTGGCACAAGATCGGCTTCTGAACGGCCGGCCGCGACCAGGGACTACGGCCGCGGACCTGGCCCGCAGCGCGGTAGCCGAGCATTCGAGCGTGCCGGGCGAGGCTGACCGGACCGTCACCAACGAGGCTCGCAAGGCGATCAAGGTCGGGAGCAGCCTCGACGCCGTCGCGATCACGCCGTAACAACCAGACAGCCAGGGGCCGCGCCCAGCGGTGGCCGGTCCCGGCTGCCCGGAAATACCGTGCGCGCACGGGCGGCACGGAACAATGGACATGCCATCCCTGTCTGTTCACCGCCCGCCCCGGGCGGCCGCCTCCGTCAGCCAGGAGGGAGGTGAACGACAGTGATCCTGAACGGAGAAGATCTCGACAAGTGCGACCGCGGAAGTCAACGCTCGCGACGGTCAGGGTAGTGACAGGCAAGAGCCTGATCGACGATGCGGTCACCACTTCCAGCAGCACGGGCCTGCAACAATCGCTGCTGGCTGCAAGGCCGTGAAGGCCGTTGTCGCAGCTTGAAGGCTGAGTTCTTCAGGGGTCCACCTCGAGGTTGCGACCTCGGGAAATTCATAAAGGGCTGGCGACCGACCGGCACCCGGGGCGCCAGCTTCATGGGGTGACCGAACCACTGATTCGAAGGCCGCCGATCCTCGCGCCTGTCACCGCGGTCCCTGGTGTACAGCCGACTTGGCTATCGACGACATCGCCGGACTCGCCCGGAATCAACCGCGGTCTCGAAGACGCGGCGGCTTGCCGGCGCGACAGATTGACAATTCGGTCCGCACAGACAGCCAAATCGGCCGAACGGGACTGGCATCAGGCGGGAGCGCGCGCTTCGCCACTGTCGAGGCAGGTTCCCGCAGCGTGACGCACTCGTAGGGAGGCGAAAGCGCCGGATCGCCGGATACGAGCGCGACCCTCCTGACAGCCAGTCCTGACGCGAGCGTCGTTCTGTGCGGTGGGAGCCGGCGGCGGCGCGCGCTCAGTTGCCGCCAAGGATTAGTCGCGGCCGCGCCCGGCCCCTCTGCCGGGTCGGTCAGGTCCCGGTGTGGGTGTGGGTGTGGGTGTGGGTGTGCTGCCCAGCACAGAGTCGATTCCAGCCGTCATGGCTGTAGCCACGCAGCGTGACCAGCTGCGGAATCCAATGGGGGCGTGGTAACGGCCGCCTGGCGAGATGGACAGCAGCGGAGCTCCCTGGCTGAGGAGGCAAGCCAGGGAGCCCGTGCGCCGGGGATTACCCTGCAGGACCTCCTAGCGTTACCGGCCCTGCATGCATGTAGACCGGCCCAGCGTGCGCGCATGCGGGGAACGGGTACGGGATCACCTTGGACGCGAACTGGTTCGGCGGGTAGACGCGCAGCCCGGCCGCTGTGGGAAGCGTCCCCGGCCTCCCTGGCCGGGGAGGCGGGCCAGTAAAGCACTGGCCCCAGGTGCCCGGTTCGCTGACCAGCAGCTCCGCGGTTGCGGTGGCGCCGCTGGCTAGCCTGACCGCGGGCGTCCCGTGGGCACCCCAGCCTGCCGGGCTGCCGAGCTGGCGGCCGCTGAGGCTGACCGCCGAGACACCGGGGTAGCCGCGGAGCGTGCAGGCATGCCCCGACAGGTTAGTGAACTCAAGGTAGTAGCCGTGGCCTCCGGCGTAGCCGTTGCCCGGCGGCACGTTCAGCCACACCACGAGCCCGGATGTTGCGCAGCGCGGCGCGCTGGCCGTGGCGGCAGGTGCCGCAGGGGAGGAGGTGGCGGCGAGCGCGGCCACCGGTGTCAGCGCTGCGGCGAAGGCTATGGCAGCCGCGCCGATCAGTCGCCCTGGGGAGTGAACGGGAAGGTGCATGGCGTCCCCCTTTGCTCGACGGTGTAAGGACCTATGCACCTCTTATGACTGCGCAGCGGGCATATCGGCTTGGGGAGGTCTCCCCATGCCCGTCCCCCGCCAGCGCTCCGCCGTCTCATTCTTTTGGCGTGCTCTGGCCTCGCGGTCGTAACGGGCATAGCATCCCGGGCGTGGCCAGTGATTCCAGCAGTCCACCAGCCGCGCCCACGGTGACCTTTCGCCGGTCCTTGGCGAGATGGTTGATGGTTCTCTTCGCGAGCGTGGCACCAGGGCTGATCTTCCTCAGCGGGGCTGTCCAACAGCACGCATGGCTGGGAGAAGATCACCAATGGAGCTGCCGTTCTGGCCTTCGCGGTCCTGGACGTCCGCACCGCCAGGCCCGGCATCTTCGCCATGCCTGAGCGGCTCGTGGTGCGTGACTTCTTCCGCGCCTACCAGATCCGCTGGCCGGAAATCGCAAGCTTCGAGAGCCGGCCCCCTATGGAACGTGGCGCAAATCCGGCCTGAGAATCCACGTGATCGACGGCCAGTTAATCTCGGCAACCCTCTACGGACGCGGCCAGCTGAACACCGGCCGTGCTGTACGCACGGTTGTTCAGGAGCTTGACCGGTTGCGGCGGCAGAACACCAGGATCGCACGGCAGATGCACCGCCGCCAACGTCTGCGAGCTGAGCCGGACAAACGATTTCGGTGAGCCCAATGGGCGCGTCGTGAGCTCGGTCCGTCTCCTTAGGCGGCTCGACCTCACATCGGCAATGAGCGCGTGCACTGTCAAGACAGCCTGCACATAGCCTGACCTCTATACCGGCGTGACTGAGGAGCCCACCCCACCTCCCTCACCTCGCTCGAGGTGACCCCGGCGCGACGAGACTGGGGACGCCCAGCTGGGCAATCAGCGTGGCATGGTCCCAGAGGACCCGCTGGGAGCAGATCCACCCGCGCTCGAAGCCGACGACCGCGATGCTCAGGACCTCGGCCCGCCGGCACGTCGCGCCGAGGCCGGGCAGCAACCAGGGCAGCTCCCGGTCGTGCGTGAACGACACCGTCGTCTCGTCCACCAGCCGGAACCGGTCCACGGTGCGGGAGATCCTGGTGAGCACCAGATCGCCAGGCACGCAGGGAAGGAATTCCTCGGCGTAGAACCCCATTAGGGCCTGGCGCCCGGCGGCCCCGGTCATGGCAGGGATGTGCCGGACCGACGGCTCGGCCGCCAGGTGCGCGAGAGACGCGTTCAGGTCGCGTACGAGAGACGCCTCCCGGTGTTCGTCCCATACCCGCTCCAGCTCCCGCATGAAGTACGCGATCGCCGTGGTCACATGCCCAAAACTACTGCTGATCTGCAGGAACCAGCGGTGCTGAAAGCCGCTCCGGGAGCCTGTGCATGTTCCAGGCGAACATTGACGAACCAGCAGGCCAGCGCAGTGAGTAACTCCGAATCTCACGTATGACCGCCTCAGGGCGGCTCCGGCTCAACCACTGCTCAACCACGCCGGGGCAAGACCAAAGCGACGCAGCTCGCCATGGCGATAGGACCGCAGCGCCCTGACCTGGCCAAACACGGCTCCGCCTGAAGTCACCAGAGCGGCCGCGCAGATTCGCGTACAGCTCCTTCAACCAACGGCAATGATCTCACCGCATGGCACTTGAGCTGGGGTTATACATGGTGGCAGGTGTTGGGTTCGAACCAACGTAGGCTAAGCCGACGGTTTTACAGAC
>DAIRVB010000498.1:0-3907 GCA_036803065.1 Streptosporangiaceae bacterium | reverse complement strand
GATGTGGCCACCGACAACCCGGTTCCCACCCCCCCGTTCCTCGGTGACCGGGTCGTGAAGGGGATTCCCCTGGCCGACTACTCCGCCTTCCTCGACGAGCGGGCCACCTTCATGGGCCAGTGGGGACTCAAGCCGTCCCGCGGCTCCACTGGCCCCTCCTACGAGGAACTGGTCGAGACGGAAGGACGGCCGCGGCTGCGGATGTGGCTGGACCGCGCGGCGACCGAGGGCCTGCTGGAGGCCGGCGTCGTGTACGGGTACTTCCCGGCCGTCAGCGAGGGCGATGACCTCGTCGTCCTGGACTCCGGCGATGCCGAGCGGGAGCGGTTCACCTTCCCGCGCCAGCGCCACGACCGGCACCTGTGCCTGGCTGACTTCTTCCGCTCCCGCGAGTCGGGCGAGATCGACGTGGTGGGGTTCCAGCTCGCCACCGTCGGGTCGAAGATCAGCGAGGCTACCGCTGAGCTCTTCGCCAAGAACGCCTACCGTGAATACCTTGAGCTGCACGGGCTGTCCGTCCAGCTGACGGAGGCCCTGGCCGAGTACTGGCACGGCCGGGTGCGCGCGGAGACCGGGCTGGCCGGATTCGATCCGCCTGACCTGGACGGGATCCTCAAGGTTGACTACCGGGGCTGCCGCTATTCGTTCGGTTATCCCGCCTGCCCGGACCTGGAGGACCGCGCGAAGGTAGTGCGGCTGCTGGCGCCGGAGCGGCTGGGAGTCACGCTGTCCGAGGAATTCCAGCTTGCCCCCGAGCAATCCACGGACGCGCTGATCACGTTCCATCCCGAGGCGAGGTACTTCAGCACGTGAGCGACCCCGGATCCGGTGGTCTCCAGGCGGTGCTGTTCGACATGGACGGGCTCCTCGTCGATTCTGAGCCACTCTGGTTCGAGGTGGAGACCGAGATCATGGCCAGGATGGGCGGCGCCTGGACGCACGCCGATCAGCAGCTCCTGGTCGGCGGCCCACTGAGCCACAGCCTCGGCTACATGCTGGCCCGTGCGGCCCGCCCGGTGCCGGAAGAGACCTTGGCCCGATGGCTGGCGGGAGGGATCACCGGCTTGGTCCGCCGGCATGGCGTGCCGATGATGCCTGGTGCCAGGGAACTGCTGGCCGAGGTGAGTGCCGCCGGGCTGCCATGCGCGCTGGTTACCTCTGCGCAGCGGGATTTGATGGATGCGGTGCTCGAGACGGTCGGCGTGACGTTCACCGCGACCGTGTGCGCCGACGACGTCCGCCGCGGCAAGCCCGATCCGGAGCCTTACCTGCTGGTGGCCGGTCTGCTCGGCCTGGATCCCGGTAGCTGCGTGGCGCTGGAGGACTCACCCAACGGCGTCGCTTCGGCCGAGGCGGCCGGCTGCGCGGTCATCGCCGTGCCGAATGTCGCACCGGTGCCGGCCCGGCCCGGCCGTGTCATCGCCGCGTCACTGCGTGAAGTGGACCTGGCCCGGTTGCGGGAAGTCGCAGCTAGTCACGGGCGCTCCGCCGTGACAAACGAATCGTGATTCGGTCACAATCCAGGCACGACCCGGGCCGGGGGGTATCGCTGACCAGGCATCCCGGTAGATTCTCCCGTTAGATACCTTCGTATTCTGGCATCGGCACCGCGTAGACCGCGACTGCCGGGCATTTTTCCCGTAAGTACCCGGGCAGGGGAGCGGCACCTGATGGCAGCACCACTCGACGTGTTCCCGCCGTCGGCGGACGCCACGCCGGATGGGGCGCTTGCCGGAGTCAGCAGGAAGGACATCGAAGGCCGTTCACTCGGCCAGATCGCCTGGATGCGACTGGGCCGGGACAAGGTGGCCATGGCCGGCGGCGTTGCCGTCGTGCTGCTCATCCTGGTGGCGATCATTGGCCCGCACCTGGTGCAGAACCCGGACACCTACAACGCGAGCTTGATCAACCCGACATTCAGCCGCCCGAACGGCCCGTTCGGCGGGATCAGCCTGTCCCATCCGCTCGGCGTCGAGCCGGTGACCGGGCGTGACATGCTCAGCCGGATCGTGAACGGGGCGCAGGTTTCTTTGCTCATCGCCTTCCTGGCCACGGCGCTCGCGGTGGGCATCGGTGTCTTCATGGGTGTCATCGCGGGCTATTTCAGTGGCTGGGTGGACTCGGTGATCGCCCGCTCCATGGATGTATTCCTCGCCTTCCCGCTGCTGGTGTTCGCCATCGCGCTGGTCGGCGTCATACCGTCGGCGGCGTTCGGCCTGTCCGGCAATTCGCTGCGGATCGCCCTCCTGGTCTTCGTGATCGGTTTCTTCAACTGGCCCTACATGGGCCGGATCATCCGCGGGCAGACCCTGTCGCTGCGTGAGCGGGAATTCGTGGACGCCGCGCGCAGCATCGGCGGGCGCGGGCCGTACATCCTGTTCCGGGAACTCCTGCCCAACCTGGTGGCGCCAATCCTGGTCTACTCGACGCTGCTGATCCCCACCAACATCCTGTTCGAGGCGGCTCTTTCCTACCTGGGAGTAGGGATCATCCCGCCCACACCAAGCTGGGGGGGAATGCTCTCGCAAGCGGTTCAGGACGGCTACTACTCCATCGATCCCATGTTCATGGTCATCCCTGGGGTGGCCATTTTTATCACCGTCATTGCCTTCAACCTGTTCGGTGACGGTCTGCGCGATGCGCTCGACCCGCGCAGCAGCCGGTAGGCCGGTCGAGCTCAATTCCCAGCAACGAACAACGGCAGGAGGCGTTTCACCCCATGAAGAGACGCAGAACGATAGGGCTGGCCGCCGCCCTCGGCGCGCTCGCTGCGCTAGTGCTGGCCGCCTGCGGCGGAAGCAGCGGCAGCAGCGGCAGCAGCAGTTCGAGTGGCTCAACATCGGCCACCTACAACGCGGGCATCACCGGCGCGGTCAACCCGAGCACGCACAAGGGTGGCACACTCACATTCGGCGACAGCAGTACGCCGGACTCCACCGATCCCGGCAACACGTACTACGCCTTCATGTGGAACTTCACCCGGCTGTACACGATGCCGCTGATGACCTACAAGTCCTGCCCTGGGTCGTGCGGCCTGCAGGTCGTGCCCGACCTGGCCACCGGTCCGGGTGTGGTCAGTGATAACGGGCTGACCTGGACTTATCACCTCCAGCCGAACGTCAAGTTCGAGGACGGGACCACGGTCACCTCCACAGACGTCAAGTACGCCGTGGAGCGCACGTTCGACCGGTCCAAGTTGCCGCTCGGGCCGAACTACTTCACGTTGCTGCTCGCGCCGCAAAAGCCCGCCTACCCGGGTCCGTACGTGGACCCGGCCAAGAACCAGATGGGCCTGAACGCGGTCCAGACGCCAAACCCGACCACGATCGTGTTCCACCTGGCCCAGCCGTTCGCAGACTTCAACTACGTGGTGGCGATCCCACAGACGGCTCCGGTGCCGCCGAGCAAGGACACCGGGACGAACTACCAGCTGCACCCGATCTCCACCGGCCCGTATGAGTTCCAGAGCTACCAGCTGAACAAGCAGCTGACGATGGTGCCGAACCCGCACTGGAACCCGCCACCGACCCGAACGCGAAGCAGTTGGCCAGCAAGGTCGTTGTCACCTGGAACATGAACGCCGACGACATCGACAACCGGCTGCTGGCCGGCGACCTGAACGTGGACATCGCGGGCACCGGTGTGCAGGCCGCGGCCCGGGCCAAGATCCTTTCCAGCAGCTCGCTCAAGGCGTCGTCCGATGACCCGATCAGCGGATTCCTCTGGTTCGCCTACCTCAATACCAAGGTGGCGCCGCTGAACAACGTCAACTGCCGGATGGCGATCGAGTACGCGGCCAACAAGACCAACCAGCAGACCGCCTACGGCGGCCCGGTCGCCGGAGGCGCGATAGCGAGCACTGTGGCGCCCCCGACCGTCATCGGCCAGACGACATTCGACATGTACG
>DAIRVB010000497.1:0-3911 GCA_036803065.1 Streptosporangiaceae bacterium | reverse complement strand
CCCCAATCCCTCCCCTCAGTAAGCAAGCTGGTGGTCGCGCCCTGAGCCTTCGGGCGGCGGCAGATCGCTTAATCGGCGCGCCAATCTTTGGCGAGTTCGTTAATGGGCAGCAAGAACATAAGTGCGAGCTCTGGGCGTCATGAGCAGGCGTAGATAGCCATGCCTAGCCCTGATCTTTCACAGGGGTTGATGGCTGCCGCTGGCCGGCGTGGTGGCCGGTTTCTGGACCTGGATTTTAGGCCCGGGGTATGACAGTGGCCCGGCTGTCGGGCCGGGTGGCCGGGGGTTCCACGGTCCCCTGGGTTTCCTTCCTTGCTCGGCGGGACGGGTTCTCGCTGGTCAGGTGGGGTGCGGGATGGCCTGGACGCGTTGCCAGGCGGTGACGATCTCCTCCGCCCAGGGCCAGGTCTCGGCGATCTTCAGGCACCTGCGGCGCCCGCTGCGGACGAGGCGGGCGGCGGCGTGCAGGACGCGGTAGCGCAGGGTCTTCGGCTCGGCCCTGGCAAGGTCGCCGTCCAGGGCCAGCAGCTTCAGCCAGGCCAGCAGGATGCAGGCGATCATGGACGCGTCGAGCCACGCCTTGTTCAGCCCGTAGTCATGCGAGGGGAAATGCCCGAGCCCTGTGTCCTTCCCGGTGCGGATGACGTCCCCGGCGCGGGCGTGGACGCGGTGGGCGGCGTCGATGTAGGCGCACTGGCCCCGCCAGCCCCTGGTCGAGGCGGGCAGGTTCGTCACCCACAGGGAGTAGCGCCAGCCGTCGGCGGCCTCGAACAGGGACAGCTGCGCGCCGGGGTGCGGGCGCTCGCGGCGGGCGAAGACCCGCATCGTCTTCGGCCAGCCCTCCAGCTGGTCACCGGCCGGTCCCTCGCGCAGCAGCCCGGTCAGCTCGGCGACGTGCGCTTCCTCGATCCAGCACGCGCGGTGAGCGCAGCGCGGGTCCGCGCAGGCGCCGTCGGCGCGGCGCTCGCGGACCTCGCCCTTCCCGTCGACGGCGATCTGCCAGGCGGTCTCGGGGACCTTGCCGATCGCGGCCCTCTCCCGCGCGCCCAGCGCCCAGCCCACTGAGTAGGTGACCTGGTAGCCGTGCCGGGCCGCGAGCCGGTCCAGCTCCTTCACCAGCTCGTGGCTGGCCCCGGCCCCGTCGCAGGTCACCATGATTTTCCGGCGCAAGGCGGGCGGCAGGGCCTCGATGGCCTCGCGGAGCAGCCGCAGGTGGTCGGCGGCGGTGTTCGACCCGGCTCGGCCACGTTATCGCAGGCCGCGATGATCGGGTGATGGCCGAACCCCTTGAAATTCGGCTCCGCCAGCTCCTTGTCGCTGTGAGCAGTGACGACGGTCGCATCCAGCCGGATGCAGGTCACGCCCTCCAGCCTGCGGTCCGCGACCCTGACCGGCGGCAGCCCGCCGTGCCGGGCGGCGGCGTGCGCCCACGCGTGCCGCCGCGCCTTATTCACCGCGACCGCGACCTTCCGCCTCCTGCGGTCCCCGCCGCGGGCGATCTCGCCCAGCGCCCGCCACGCGGTCGGCACCGACGCGACCGGCCCGAACAGCTCCCGCTGGTCGCCCATCACCCGGAAATCGCTGATCACCCGCGCACCGTCCGCGATCGCGCACGCCAGGTCCGCGAAGACGCGGCCCCGGTCGTGGCCCCCCAGCGGAGAGGGCAGCGCGGCCGACAGGCCGGGCGTCAGGCCCGTCCGGTCCGACAGCTGCCGCAGCAGGGCAAGGCCCGCGTGCGACACGACGCCCGTGCCGCCGCCTGTCACTTCAAGGCCGCGCGACCATCCTGTAGTAGCGTCCACTTAGAAAGCGCTCCTCGAACTCGGTGGACATGGACCTCAGCAATCCACATCCTCCCAGTTCAGGAGCACTTTCTCATTCAGGCGCACCGCTCTGGCACCCAACCACCGTGACAAGGCAGGGCTAGTCAAGGGTGGCTGACGCGGCCCGGAGCTCGCTGAGCGAGTGGCGGGCGAAGTCGGTGAGCGTCTGCTCACCGGGTGAGTCGGCCCACTGCTCGTAGGCGCGGTAGTAGGCGCGGATGCCGAGCTCGGCGGCGAGGCCCGCGGTCGGGTCCGGCACGCCGCGCTTCTCGAGAGCGGCCGTCACGGCTTCGGTGAGGGCGAAGCGCTTGGACGCGGCGCGCTCCCGCAGCTCGGCGTTTCCGACGATGACGGCCCGCAGCCGGACGGCGAACTCGCGCTGGTCGTTGGTGTGCAGCGCGGCGAGGGCGTCGAGGCCCGCGGCGACCGCCTGGAGCGGCGTGGCCGAGCCGGGCGCCGCGGCGATTACGTCGGCCAGCAGCTGGCCCATCTTGTCCTGGCCCGCGAACAGCACCTCCCGCTTGTCGGGGAAGTGCCGGAAGAAGGTCATCTTGGACAGCCCGCCGGCCCGCTCGGCGATCTCGCTGACGGTGGTGGCGTCGTAGCCCTGCTCGGCGAACAGGTCGAGCGCGGCGCGCACCAGCCGCTCCCGCGTGTTCGGTTCCCAACGAGCCACAGGGACATGATAGGCGATGTGACTCGGTAACATCGGCATGCTAGACTGATGTTACCAAGTCACATAAACCCTGGGAGAACTGCTCATGCATGTTTTCGTCACCGGCGCCAGCGGTCACATCGGCTCGGCCGTCGTCCCCGAACTGATCAAGGCCGGGCACGAGGTCACCGGCCTGGCCCGCTCGGAGGCCTCGGCCGCCGCCGTGAAGGCGACGGGCGCCAAGGTACGCCGCGGTGACCTGGCCGATCCGGACGGGCTCCGGGCGGCCGCGGCCGACACTGACGCGGTCGTCCACCTCGCGTTCGACCACGCCACCATGATCGCGGGGGACTTCGATGGCGCGGCGGCCACCGACCTGGCCGTCGTGCGGGCAATGGGCGAGGCGCTGGCCGGCACGGGCAAGACCTTCATCGGGGTCGGCGTGCGGCGCTCCGGCGACGCGGCGGCCGGCCCCAGCCCCCGCGGCGTCGTCTCGCGCGCGATCGGCGAGCTCGGCGAGCGCGGCGTGCGCGCCATCCTGGTCGCGATCCCCCCGGTGACCCACAGCAGCCGGGACAAGCACGGCTTCATCCCGATGCTGATCAAGATCGCCCGGGACACCGGCGTGTCCGGCTACGCCGGCCAGGGCGCCAACCACTGGCCCGCCGGCCACACCCTGGACGTCGCCGCGCTCTACCCGCTGGCGCTGGAGAAGGCCCCGGCCGGCGCGCAGCTGTTCGCGGCGGCCGAGGACGGCATCCCGGTCCGCGAGATCGCCGAGACCATCGGCCGCCGCCTGGGCATCCCGGCGGTGAGCATTCCGGCCGGGCAGGCCGCGGATCACTTCAAGGGCTTCCCGTTCATCACGATGGACGTCACGATGCCCGGAGCGGAGACCAGGCAGCTGCTTGGCTGGGACCCGGTCCACCCGGGGCTGATCGCCGACCTCGACGAAGACCACTACTTCACTACTGGCTGAGACCGGCCCCGGCGACCAGGCCTGGCGCGCTGCGCGACCTGGTCGAGGAGCACCTGCGCAAGCTCGCCCCGCCGGCTCCCGCACCTGCCCCGGATGCCGTCGGCGACCCGGCACCAGCGCGAAGGCCACACCCAGCGCCGCGTAACGCGCGGCACGCGCCAGCGGTGCGGTCGGGACGGCAACGGCACGCCGTCCCGACCGCACCGCCCTGCGGCCCGTACGCCGTCGAGGTCGTCGTCGACACCAATAGGCTCATGAAGATGTGCAACTGCGTGCACGTAGAAAGTGCTCCTCGAACTCGGTGGACATGGACCTCAGCAATCCACATCCTCCCAGTTCAGGAGCACTTTCTCATTCAGGAGCACAGCTCAGGCACCCAACCACCGTGAAAAGGCAGGGCTAAGGGCACCGTGTGCGGCCAACGGGGGAGTACCGGGCAGTGGCAGCTGCTGGA
>DAIRVB010000496.1:0-3912 GCA_036803065.1 Streptosporangiaceae bacterium | reverse complement strand
TCGCATTTGCCTTCCCAGGTCACAGAGATATGTGCGAATGCAGTCATACTCCAACATGCGTGACATAACAACACACTTGGTTGTCGGCGAACCGTGAGCGGCCTCTAGTATGTGTCGGCATGGAGGCTTTCGATACTTCCCGGTCGAACATCGCCCGGGTGTATGACTACTGGCTGGGAGGAAAGGACAACTTCGCCGCCGACCGGGACCTTGCGGAGAAGATATACGCGATCAACCCGCTGGTCGCTGAGATGGCTCGCGCCAACCGGGCGTTCGTCGTCACAGCGGTGACCAGGGCAGCGCAGGCAGGCGTGACCCAGTTTCTCGACCTGGGGGCAGGGCTGCCCACGCATCCTTCAGCAGACGAGGCGGCGCGGGAAGTCAACCCCAGCGCGCGGTTCGCGTACGTGGACAACGATCCGATCGTGGTTTCCCATGCCCGCGCGCTGCTGGCTTCCAGACCCGGCGTGGCCGCAGCGACCGCCGACCTCGCAGATGTCGCCACCGTTATGGCCGATCCCGAGGTCCGTCAGGTGATTGACCCGGGCCGCCCGGTGTGCGTGATCATGGCCTGCGTGCTGCATTTCTTCGACGCCACGAAGGCGCAGGCGCTGACCGCGGCGTACCTGGACTGGGCCGCCACCGGGTCGTGGATCGCTGCCAGCGTGGTGCGCATCGCCAGCGAGAGGATGCAGGCCCTGCCTAGCTCCGACTACACCGCCGGGACGTTCATCAACCACGGGGAGCGGGACATGGCCGGGTGGCTGGCAGGATGGGACGTGATCCCTCCTGGGATCGGCGAGGCCCGCCGCTGGGTGTCCGGGATCGGCGGCGCCCCATCTTCCGCGGACTCCTACGTGCTCTGCGCCGCCGCCAGCAAACCCCGATCCCGATAGCCGCGCCCGAGTCGGGGGTCCGGAGCGCGCAGGCCAGCGCTTCAGGCGCGGGCCGTCCTAGCTGGCTAGGCGGTGACTGCGGGACTATCGATGACTGCCGCGGAGGAATACTCGCTGATCGCGGCGGCGACCGCGCCCGGGTCATCGGGAGTAATGAACGGCAGGATGCGATGGCCGGTGTCGAGTATCAGCGCTGTTTTCTTGCCCGGCCGACTGGGATCCAGACTAGCCCAGTAACGCAGCGTGGTGCTGCCCCAGATCCGGCCCCGTCCGGTGAACGTCCCGATGGGTACCCGGCGCACCTCACGAATGGATTGATAAGAAACGCGCTTGGTACCCCATGGAAAGTAGTACCCGTGGATGAGCACCGCATCGGCGGTGCACTCGATCCAGCGATCCTTGTACAAGGCGTCCATTGGCTTACCTTACGCAGCCTGGCACCGTGGACGGCATCGCCTGTCCTTCAGTGCGCGGCGAAGCCCCGGGGCAGAAAGGTGACCATGGGCTGTCCTTGCAGGTGAAGGCGCATATCTGCGAGCGCGACCTGAGACCACTGTGCAAGTCATAACCACACAGGTTGTCCAGACGGCTCCGAGCGCTGCCGCAGCCGGCCAGATCTGTCAGCGCTGGGAGCGGGATCCACCGATCCGAGCGTTATCGCTTACCGTGTGTAGCGGCCAGCGAGGCGTCGTTATGTCTGGGCTACGCTGGTGACCATGGCTGGTCGAACGTACGCGGAGAACCGCCCGTACCTGCTGCCCGAGACCCTTGGGGAGCTGGCGGGGCCGGTGACTGGTGTCATCCAGTTGCCGTTGCGCCTGGACTGGTCAGAACGAACCGAGTTCCACCTGGATGATCCGGCGGAGCGGAACGTGATGTACGAGCGCGTCATCCGGGAAGCGACCCGGGTCGATGACTTGCGCTCGTACATCAACGAAGAGGTTCTCCGCCGGGTCTGGGGCCGACTATTCCTGCCAGCGCGTGTCCGGCGAAGCTGGGAAGATCATTTCCCCGACCTGAGGCTCGCCGCGTAGACACGGGACCGGTCTCTGGCATGGATCCATTTCACGAGCGACTCGCCCGCGTCGCGCTAGATGCGGCCGGGTCGTTGGGCTTCGCCCTGGCGGGTGGGTACGCAGTTCAGGCCCACGGCTTCCTGAACCGTATGTCCTCCGATATCGACCTTTTCGCTGAGGCCAGCGCCGAATCCGACATTACGCAGGCAGTGGACGTCGTCATCGCTGCCTACCTGCGCGAAGGACTCCAGGTCGAAACCGAACTGCGGAGTGCATCCTTCGCGCGCCTTGAGGTCAGGTCCGCTGCGGAAAGCGCGAAGGTCGAACTGGGCCTGGACTGGCGAAAGAACGAACCAATCCGCCTGGCGGTCGGACCCGTGCTGCACGTGGACGATGCCGTGGCTAACAAGGTCTGCGCCCTGTTCGGACGAGCAGAAGTAAGGGACTACATCGACGTGGACGCCATCCTGACCAGCGGCCGGTACGCAGAAGACGAGTTGCTCGACCTGGCCGCGGATCACGATCCCGGATTCGACCAGTCGTGGTTCGCGGAGGCGCTCGCTGCGATCGACCGCCTGCCGGACAGCCTGTTCCGGCCGTACGGCATGAGCCCGAAGGACACAGCGGCACTCAGGGAACGGATGCGCGCATGGGCCCGGAGGATCAGCACCGCCGAATAGACAGGCGAACTTCCAGTAGCCCTGCGGGTTGCCTGATGATGCTGACACAGTCCGCCGAGGATGCGATAACCACACATATCGCCAATCTCTCTGAATGAGAGAAGCGCTAGCCCGCAGCAACGAGAAGGATCAAGCCCGTTCCTCGCGAGTTACGGACACTCCGGGGTGCTCACGGTAGAAGGCGCCTGTGCTGATCGGTGATCCGGTAAGCACTGTAGCTACTGGTTCGCCGCCTGTTTAGAGCCACGCCTCGCCGTTGGCTAGGTCTTTCTCTCCTGGACACCGGTTGAGGATCTCTTCGAGAGCAGCGATGATCCTGCCGGTATCGGCCTTGGTGCGGCGGTAGCTGCCGGGCATGAAGATCATGCCGAAGTGGCCAGCCCCGCCGGGTGTTATTGCCTCATGGTGCAGCGGGCGGAAGTCGCGAAGGTTATTTGTGACGACGGCGCGGTGCTCAGCACGGGCGAGCGCCAGCACCCCAGGATCTGACAGGGCCTCGCGGTCAGGATTACCCGCGACCGGCTCTACGTCATGTCCGCGTGAGCGCAGCTCCCGGGCGATCGCCGGACTTAGCATCTCATCCAGCAGCAGCTTCACCGCCGGAGGGCCGCCTGCCCGGCCAGGTAGGCTGTGTGCGCCTCAGCAGCCTCCTGCTCGTTGGCCTCGATCTGCTGGTCGATCTCTGCTGCGTAGGCGCCGTAATAGGCGATCGCGGCCTGGACCAGGCCGAGCGGGATCTCCAGGTAGCGCGCTGACTCGGCGGCGTCGCCGCCGTTGTCGCGGACGACCTCGATGACTTCCCAGACGTCCTTCCCAGTCCCGATCAGCCGGGCGCGGCGGCCCGCCGGGCCGTCGGCGAACCGGACCAGCGGATGCTCATCCATCCGCAGGCCTTCCTCGACGTAGCGCTGCGCGAGAGTCCGGGGCGCCAGGTGAACACGCTGGGCACGGGCGCCTAGGCGGCTAATCGTGGCGTCATTCAGGCGGACGCTCAGTGGCTGGCTCATGTAGTTCAGTGTAGTGCGCAGTAGCACGGCAGCCAAGAAGTATCCCGGCCGCCAGGCTACCTGGACACCAGCGGCAGGCTTCGCGGCGGCACCGGGCAGCCGCCGTTCACTGCGCCCGGCGGGCGAGCAGAGCGAAGGAGTTCGGCAGCCGCCCGCTCCACGCCGCCGCGGAGACACCGCCCGCACGCCAGAATGGTTCCGGATACTCGCCGAGGTGCAGGATCTCCATGCCGGCCGCTGCCACAGCGGTGATGATCTCGCCGAGGGTCCACTGCCATTCCACCGCCCCGCGACCCGGGAACGTGTCGTTGAC